>NZ_JEXG01000022.1:0-69579 GCF_000581275.1 Acinetobacter sp. 809848 | reverse complement strand
TTACGGCGGTGAAGCGAAAGATTACTCACAAATCGACTCAGCACCTGAAGAAAAAGCACGTGGTATTACGATTAATACTTCACACGTAGAATACGATTCTCCAATTCGTCACTACGCGCACGTTGACTGCCCGGGCCACGCCGATTACGTTAAAAACATGATTACTGGTGCTGCTCAGATGGACGGCGCGATCCTTGTGTGTGCTGCGACTGACGGTCCAATGCCACAAACTCGTGAACACATCCTTCTTTCTCGTCAGGTTGGTGTACCTTACATCATCGTATTCTTGAACAAGTGTGACCTTGTTGATGATGAAGAATTACTTGAATTAGTAGAAATGGAAGTTCGTGAACTTCTTTCTACTTATGACTTCCCTGGTGATGACACTCCAGTTATCCGTGGTTCTGCGCTTAAAGCGTTGGAAGGCGATGCTGGTCAATATGGTGAGTCTTCAGTTCTTGCTCTTGTTGAAGCGCTTGACTCTTACATCCCAGAACCAGAACGTGCTATCGACAAAGCATTCTTAATGCCAATCGAAGACGTATTCTCAATTTCTGGTCGTGGTACTGTAGTAACAGGCCGTGTAGAAGCTGGTATCGTTAAAGTTGGTGAAGAAGTAGAGATCGTTGGTATTAAAGATACAGTTAAAACAACTGTAACTGGCGTAGAAATGTTCCGTAAACTTCTTGACGAAGGCCGTGCAGGTGAGAACTGTGGTATCTTACTTCGTGGTACTAAGCGTGAAGACGTACAACGTGGTCAAGTACTTGCTAAACCAGGTACAATCAAGCCGCACACTAAATTCGACGCAGAAGTATACGTACTTTCTAAAGAAGAAGGTGGTCGTCACACTCCATTCTTAAATGGTTACCGTCCACAGTTCTACTTCCGTACAACTGACGTAACTGGTGCAATCCAATTACAAGACGGCGTTGAAATGGTTATGCCAGGCGACAACGTTGAAATGTCAGTAGAATTAATCCACCCAATCGCAATGGACCCAGGTCTACGTTTTGCGATCCGTGAAGGTGGTCGTACTGTAGGTGCTGGTGTTGTTGCGAAAGTAACTGCATAATCACTTTCAGTGAAAAAAAGCGCTCTTTTTAGAGCGCTTTTTTTATATTTAATTGTCTAACAATCACTATAAATGCTGGCCCTAACTGATATTTCAATGTCCTTATTTCCCCTTAACCCTTTTTATTAACTTTGTATGATAAGAATCAAGAAAACGAACAATAAAGTTTGAGTAACTAGGGTTACTTACTAAGGAGCTTTGGGTATGAATGCTAAAGTGAATATTACGAATCGTGCAGGTGCAAGCTTTCCAGTGCGTCGTATGAATTTTGACTTTAATGATGTACCAGAATATTGGATGAATGGTTCTGCTGGACTCACACATTTTATGACTGCATTGTCAGCATTGTTTCCGGCTGGTGAGAAATTCTTTATAGATAGTGTACGAGCAGTACGTTATCACCCAGCGATTAAAGATGATGAAGCACTCCAAAAAGAGATTAGTGCTTTCATTGGGCAAGAAGCAATGCATACTCAAGAGCATGTAAACTTCAACGCTTCTGCTCAAAAGTTTGGTCATGATGTAGAAACGTTAGAGAAATTTACCGATACGGCAATTCAAACAGCAATTAAAACTTTTGTAAAAATTGTCAAACCTTTCGGTATGACAAAAGAAATGGTTGACTTGACTGCTACAACGGCTCTTGAGCATTTTACCGCTACTATTGCGTCGCAATTATTGGTCAATAAGCACATTCAAGAGCTTATGACAGATGAGACAATGTCAACAATGTGGTATTGGCATGCGATTGAAGAAAATGAGCATAAAGCCGTAGCTTATGACGTGTACGAAGGTGTGTTTGGTAAAGGCATAAAAGCTTATGCGTTACGAACCAGTTCTTTAGTATTTGCTATGACTTTAATCTTTTTAATCCAGTCATCCTTTGTGCTTCGTTTATTAAAGCAAGACAACAAGTTGAATTTAGATGAACTATCAGTAATTTATAAATACGGATATAGCCCATCTAAAGGTATTATTAGTGGTATGGCTAAAGAAATGTTAGCTTACTTTAAACCTGGCTTTCATCCAAATGACCTAGATACCGTTGGTCTATTGAAAACATGGAAAGCAAAATTAGGTTTATAGTTTTAATTCATAATTTATAAAGGGCCGATAGTGGCCCTTTTTTATTTTTCTATAACTATATTAAAGAGATCGTGGAGCAGATATTGCACCTTTATGTGTCTATGAATGACCTCATCTGATATTTCTCTGTCCTCATCTGCACTTAATTGGTACATCGAAAGACGTATGATTATAAATATTAAGAAAATAAATAAAGTTATATGTGAATTAGCTATTCACTTAAAAGGAGTCTGAGATGAATGCTAAGGTAAATATTTCCAATCGTGCTGGCGCTAGTTTCCCTGTGCGTCGTATGGATTTTGAATTTGCTCAGGTCCCACGTTATTGGGCAAATTATGATGCAGCATTAACACATTTTATGACAGCATTATCGGCCCTTTTTCCAGAAGGTGAGCAGTTCTTTGTAAATAGTACGCGTGCTGTTCGAAATGATCCAAAGCTTGCTGATCCAGATCTTCAAAAAGAAATTAGTGCTTTTATTGGTCAAGAAGCGATGCACTCCAAAGAGCATTTAGCATTTAATGCTTCAGCACAGGCTTATGGTTATGATGTGCGCCATATGGAAAAGCAAACTGGAAAAGTCATTAAGATGGGTACAGCTGTTGTAACCAAATTAATGAAACCTTTTGGCTATACCAAAGAAATGATTGATTTGACTGGAACATGTGCACTAGAACATTTTACATCGACCATTGCAGCTGAACTTTTACAAAATCCTGAAATTCAGGCTATGTTCCAAGACGACACTATGTATCATTTGTGGATGTGGCACGCAGTTGAAGAAAATGAACATAAAGCTGTGGCATTTGATGTGTATACAAGTATGTACGGACAAGGTCCGAAAGCTTATTTTATGCGTTCAACAGCCTTGATTATTGCAATGGCATTAATCTTCGCAACTCAGTCTTATTTTACTGCTAAGTTACTTAAAACTGACGAAAAATTAACTTGGAAAGATACGAAGTACATGCTTAAGTTCATGTATGGTCGTAAAGGTTTTATGACTCGTCAAATTCCAGAGTTACTTGATTTTTTAAGACCAAAATTTCATCCAAATGATTCGGATACCACAGCATTGCTAGCAACTTGGCGTGAAAAATTAGGTCTTTAAAAAATACTGAAAAAAGGACAATTCAATTGTCCTTTTTTTTACTCGTTTTTTCTTGGGAAGTTTTTATAATACGCACTACTTTAGAATCTTCATTGCGTTGAAACTCATGATTCGTATTATGCAAAACACTGATGTGGATATTGTCGTTCAAATTGAAAAATCAGTTCAGACCCATCCGTGGTCAAGACAGCAATTTATTGAATCTTTGAACTCTTATCAATGTACAGTGATTGAGTCACAAAACAGAGTAGTTGGGTTTTGTATTTTACAGCCTGTTTTAGATGAAGCTAATTTATTACTCATGGCAGTTGATCCTAAAATGCAAGGGCAGGGTTTAGGATATGAGTTATTAAGTGCATCAATTGAAAAATTGGAAAATCAGCCAGTACAAATCTTTTTAGAAGTTCGTGAAAGTAATAAAGCCGCTATTGGTTTATATGAAAAAACAGGCTTTCACCAAATTGATCTGCGTCGCAATTATTATCCTACCCAAGATGGTGGGCGGGAACATGCGGTCATTATGGTAAAAACCTGTACAGATGATTTCGCATCTTTATTTAATGATTAAATTATTCCATTCAGAAGGTAACGTAGTCATAAGAGATGTACCTAGCTGTTGAATTTCTTCTGGTGATAATGATCTGTTTAAACGGCGCCATTGCCCATCGAGCAGAAGTTCTAAAGGGGTATATTGCGATTTATAGTTCATTTTGGCTGAATGAGGCACCCAATAGCCTAAGTAGAGATATTCTAAACCGAGCGATTTCACATATTCAATTTGGTTAAGAATAGAGTAAACACCAAGTGATCTACGATGCTCATCGGGATCAAAGAATGTATAGACAGCCGATAGTCCATCATCCATTAAATCACAAGTAGAAACGCTAATGAGCCGATTGTCTTTCCAAAGCTCAAGAAAAAAACTATCTGTGCAGCTATGTACTAAAAACTTTTCAAACTGATCTAGACTTGGTGGAAACATATCACCATCTGCATGGCGTTCATTAATATAGCGTTCGTATAAATCATAATGAATTTGTGCTGCTTGTCGCGTAGGCAGAACAGTCATGGTGAGATCTTGATTTCGTTTCCATGCTTTTTTTTGCATGCTGTTCATTTGAAAATCGGCAACTGGAACACGACAAGACAAACATTGTCTACATAAGTGACATTCAGGGCGATAAACAAAGTCGCCACTACGGCGAAAGCCTAAACGAGAAAGTTCTGAAAGAGTGACCACATCAATTCGATGGATGGGATCTAAAAACACCATGCGTGCTGATTTATTTTCTAGATAGCTGCAATCATGAGGTGGAGTAATATAATACTGCAGATCATTTAAAAGGGACTTCGGGTGATATGATTTCATGATTGGTCCCTCCTGTTATCATTCCATTAATTTTGCATCTAATGCTATTGTTTTACTTGAAAATACACGTTCTTGATACTTTTTCCAATTGATAGAGGGGTGAATAATTACATCTTGTAACGATTTTAAGTAGTCTTGACGAGAAAGTGTACTGGCTCCCAGACTAATTAAGTGACTGTTTACGAGTTGGCAGTCTATCCATGGTAGCTGATTTTCTTGTCCAATGAGCATTAATGTATAAAAAGCCATTTTTGAAACATCGGTTTCGTTGCTAAACATTGACTCACCAAAACATCCTTTACCAATCGTAACACCATATAAACCTCCTACAAGATCCTCTTCTTGCCAAACTTCAATACTGTAACCGTAGCCCGCGTTAAACATCTCGCAGTAACCTTGAATAATATCCTCGCTAATCCATGTTTCATCTGCATAACTTCTTGGCAAAGAACAAGAGCGAATAACTTGTTCAAAGGCATGATTTACCGTAATGGTGTAATCGTACTTTTTCATGTTCCGAATGAGTGATTTACTTGGTTTGTAATTTTGAGGGTAGATCACACAACGAGGTTCTGGACTCCACCAACAAATCGGTTCATCTTCATTAAACCAAGGAAAAAGACCATGCGTATAAGCTTCATATAGGGTAGAAGGGGAGAGGTCCGCTCCGATACAAATTAAACCATGCCCATCTGGATCGGCTTCAATGGGATCAGGAAAAATGAATTGGGAAAGTGGAAGTGTATTCATAAAAACAAAATAAGATGAGCTTTAAGGTTATGCTATAAAAATTAATATATGTCAGCTAGTCAATTATTATAAAAAAACAGCCGTTATAAGAACGGCTGTTTTAAAAACTCTAGAAATCTATGATTTAAAGATTATCTAGATATTTTTCAGCATCTAGAGCCGCCATACAGCCAGACCCAGCAGAAGTAATCGCTTGGCGATAAATGCTGTCAGCGACGTCACCAGCAGCAAAAACACCAGCTACAGAAGTCGCTGTTGCATTACCAGAGGTACCACTTTGCACTTGGATGTAGCCATCACGTAGGTTTAACTGGCCTTCAAACATTCCAGTGTTTGGCTTGTGACCAATTGCTACGAACAGACCATGAACCTCTACGTCTTGCTTAGAATCATTTTGAGTTGATTTAAGGCGAACACTGGTTACGCCAGTATTGTCACCCAATACTTCTTCAACTTCGTGGTTCCAGATAATGCTGATTTTGCCTTCTTTTTCTTTGGCAAATAAATGATCTTGCAAAATCTTTTCAGAACGTAAAGTATCACGGCGATGTACTAACGTTACATGTGAAGCAATATTTGATAAATAAAGTGCTTCTTCAACAGCAGTGTTACCACCACCTACAACCATTACTTTTTGGTTTTTGTAGAAGAAACCGTCACATGTTGCACATGCGCTTACACCTTGGCCCATAAAGTTTTGTTCAGACTCTAAACCAAGATATTGAGCTGTAGCACCAGTTGCAATAATCAAAGCGTCACATGTGTACTCTTCCATGTCACCTTTTAAAACAAAAGGACGTACATTTAAATCCACTTCGTTAATATGGTCATAGACGAGTTCTGTACCAAAGCGTTCAGCATGTGCTTGCATACGATCCATTAATGCAGGACCTGTTAAACCTTCAGGATCGCCCGGCCAGTTGTCAACTTCGGTTGTTGTTGTAAGTTGCCCACCTAGTTGTAAACCTGCAATTAAAGTAGGTTTAAGGTTTGCACGCGCTGCATATACTGCTGCACTATAGCCCGCAGGGCCAGAACCGAGAATAATTAACCGAGAATGACGAGCACTCATTGAGGGTATCCTTATTTATTTCGAGAATTTTGAAAATTATACGTGAATTTGCCGATCAATAGCGTTAAATCAATGTGGATAATATTGATCAGGTCAATCGAATTAAGTTATATAACAATATAGAAGTGCCTTATGTTAACAACAACTGTAAAGAATCATGCACCTTTTTTGTAAGAACAGGTGCATAATATAAAGTTCATTCGTTGAAGATCTAAAATATAGTTCTTCACATCTCTAAACCAATAATTAAATGGGTTACAGGACAGTATATGACTGCGGTGTCAAGTGTTTATGCACAGCGCTTATTGATGACATTATTCTTGGTTTCTTTTGGTATTTATATGTTTCTGGCAACAGTAACATATACACCATTTGACCCGGGCTGGATGCATATTTCCAGTGATACTCAGCAAGTATCCAATGCAAGTGGTATTGCTGGCGCATGGATTGCAGATTTGCTGTTTGGTTTTTTAGGATGGGCAAGTTTGCTTATTCCAATTTTCCTTTTCATTGAAGCAATTCAGGTTTGGTGGCCACGTAGTTTCCTAAACCGCCCATTTCGTTATGCTGCACAATTCTTCTTAATTTTAGTTGTATCTAGCTTACTTTATTTACACTGGAATGTGCCGGCAGATACTTTAGATAATGCAGCTGGGGGAATTATTGGTTATGAGTTAGGTCAAAGCCTATCTCAATTGTTAACAATTTACGGTGCGACCTTATTTTTACTGGTTTTCGGGGTAGTCTTGTTTACATTTGCATTTGGGGTGCAATGGAGTAAAACGTGGGTTACGCTCAAAGCGACACCAAGTTATTTACAAGATTTATTTTATAAGAACGTATCTCCGAATGAATCGGATTATGACTTAACAACTCAACCTGCCAACAAAGCAGCCGCGGTTAAAGTTGCTGACAATCCAGAAACGAATGCTAATGCTTCAGATGAGAAAGAAGCATCAGTTCAATCTGAAACAGCTCAACCGCGATCTACGACAACGCGACATGATGCGGTTGCTGAGCGCTTATTTGCAGATGTGCTAGCGAAAGAGCAGAGCCGACCTGAACCTGTTGCAGATACACCAGTTGCAAATACTCAGAACTTTGAGCATACGCTTGAACAGGCCCATAAACTTGAACGAGATAGCCAACGTTTAGTTGCGACTGGCGAAGTATGGCGTGCTTTACAGCGTGATGATGCAAGTCATAAGCAAGAAATTGATGCACTTTTAAGAGCAGCTGATGATTCGACAGAGATAGAACAAGTTCCTGCTCATGAGCAATTCCAGCAAACAATTTCTCAAGTAAATCAAAATCAACCATCATCTAAACAAGACTTACATGGTCTTGATTGGAATGATGATGAGATTTTTGATGAGTTGCTTGCCGCAGTTCCAAACAGTAAAACTGCAACAGATGTGCATACACCGTTTGTTCAAGATCACCATGTAGAAGCCGAACCAACTTCGCAATCTGTTAATATTGCGAATGAAACATCTTCAAATATTTCAAATTTAAATCAATCACCTAAAAATTTAGCAAACGAACAAGTCTTTGAAGATTTTGATGATTTATTAATAGATGAAGACATTGCTCCAGCTGAACCTGTGAGAGCAAGTAGTTATGCGCAATCTTCAGCATTTGTAAAAGCTCCTATTCAAACGACTATTCAGGCCGACAAACTTTCAAAAGAAGAGTTTATTGAAGCTTGGCAGGAGACTGCTGGAAAACCGCAGGAAAATGCTGATTTTGATGAGGACGATTTCGATTTTGATGCACCGTTAACAGATGCATCAGGCCGCCCAATGTCTCGTGCAATGCAAGTTGCTAAGAAGCGTTTGGATTTGCCAACTTTACCGGGTCTTGACCTACTCGATAAGGTCGATCCAAATAAGAAAGTCAACTTTACTGAAGAGCAACTTTCACGTTTGTCTGAATTGCTTGAAATTAAATTGCAAGAATTTAACGTAAAAGCTCAGGTGGTAGAGGCTCAACCAGGGCCAGTTGTAACTCGCTTTGAGTTAGATTTGGCACCCGGTGTTAAAGCTTCTAAGGTCACGAATATCTCACGTGACTTGGCGCGTTCAATGTCGATGGCATCGGTCCGTGTGGTCGAAGTTATTCCTGGTAAACCATACATTGGTATTGAAGTGCCAAACAGTGCCCGTGAAATGGTACGTTTGATTGAGTTATTGGAAACACCAACATATCGCGACCCAAGTGCATTAATTAGTATGGCGATGGGTAAAGATATTTCAGGTAATCCTGTACTCACTGATTTAGCGAAAGCACCACATATGTTGGTTGCTGGTACGACAGGTTCTGGTAAATCGGTTGCGGTCAACTCGATGATTTTATCGATGTTGCTTAAATATACGCCTGATCAATTACGTTTAATTTTAATCGATCCAAAACAATTAGAACTTGCAAACTATAATGATATTCCACATTTATTAACTCCAGTCGTTACTGACATGAAAGATGCTGTAAGTGCTTTGAACTGGTGTGTGAATGAAATGGAACGTCGTTATAAACTTATGTCGTTCTTAAAAATTCGTAAATTAAGTGACTACAACCGTAAAGTTGAAGAAGCGATTGCGAATGGCGAAGATTTAATTGATCCGACTTGGAAGCCAAGTGATTCTGCGACACAAGAACGTGCACCTCGTTTAACGCCATTGCCATCTATTGTCATTGTTGCGGATGAGTTCGCTGACATGATCATGCAAGTTGGTAAGAAAGCAGAAGAAATGATTACGCGTTTAGCGCAAAAATCTCGTGCTGCTGGTATTCACTTATTGCTTGCAACTCAACGCCCATCTGTTGATGTTATTACCGGTTTGATTAAAGCAAATATTCCAACGCGTGTAGCCCTGCGTGTAAACAGTAAAATTGACTCACGTACTATTTTGGATGCTGGTGGTGCAGAAGACTTGTTAGGTCATGGTGATATGCTGTTCTTAGGACCAGGTAAAATTGAGCCAGAACGTGTACATGGTGCTTTCATTAGTGATGATGAAGTAAACCGTATTTGTGATGCTTGGCGTGAGCGTGGCGAGCCTGATTATATTGATGAAATCTTGACTCCATTTGATGAAGAGCCTGCATCACGTGGCTTTGAAGAGGGTGAGGGTGGTTCTGACCGAGATGCACTCTATGATCAATGTGTGTCATTCGTATTAGAAACTCGAAAAGCGTCTACATCTTCGCTACAGCGCAAATTTAGCCTTGGTTATAACCGTGCCGCTCGTATCATTGATCAAATGGAAGAGAACGGCATTGTGAGCTCAATGGGCCCTAATGGTAAGCGGGATATTCTAGTTTAATACGTATAATTTAAGCCTCTTCGGAGGCTTTTTTATAACTTAAATAAAGTGAACCTGTTTATAAATGACTTAAAGATTTTATCGTCTAGTAAAAAATGCTAATGTATTTTCCCTAAATAAATAACAATGAATTAAATCAGGAGAAAGACATGTTATTAGCTCTGATTACTTTAGCCTTTATTCACTTTTGTGCGCTTATCACTCCTGGGCCTGATTTTTTTCTTGTATCTCAAACCGCCATTAGTCGTTCTCGTAAAGATGCTATGTTAGTGGTCGCAGGTATAACGGCAGGTGTTATGTTTTGGGCGTGCTTGGCACTGATGGGGTTAAATCTTATCTTTGAAAAAATGGCTTGGTTAAAGCAAGGCTTGCTCATTGCTGGTGGCTTATATCTATGTTGGTTGGGCTATCAGATGCTACGTTCGGCTTTTTCAAAAAATCAGCAAGAGGGCAATGTTGCTGTTGAGCTCCCAAAATCACCTTACTTATTTTTTATTAAAGGTTTGATAACAAATCTATCAAATCCGAAAGCTGTTATTTATTTTGGTAGTGTTTTCTCTTTATTTTTAGCTAATCCTCAACTTGATCAGGTTCACTGGCTACTCTTTATTATTGTCACAGTCGAGACAATTTTATGGTTCTGCTTTGTGACTTTTATTTTCTCGTTACCAAGTTTTAGAGCAGCTTATCGTAATTTTTCAAAATGGATTGATGGTATTTCGGGCGGTATTTTTACCGTATTTGGTATTTTCCTGATTGGTAATCGATAAGTTTAGATAAGAAAAAAGCCTCTTTAAGAGGCTTTTTATTTTTAAGCAAACTTTGCTAGAACTTCTAAAAATGGTGCTGATTGACGCGGAAACTTAGCAATTACATCATGGATGCGTTGGCCTTCAGGGTCTTTGGCATTAATATCGCGTCCGTCCGCAATAAATTGCTTTAAAAGACGCTCATAGTCTGTTGGGCGCATATGTTTGAATGCATGGTAGAGCACATGAAAATCTGCATTCACACCACTTGGAGGAAGTTGGTTGAGGTAGGCAAAAACACGCTCATCGGACCATTCTTCATTGAAAGTTGCTGGCTGTGATAATGCCATGACAATCTCCTCATTTTAAAAAAGGCAAAATAACTTGCGTTATTTTGCCTTGATTCTGATTTATTGAATAGTCAGAAATAGAATTATCGTTCTTCAGGTAAATTGATATTCATTTCTAACATTTCGATATTAGCTTCAGAGCGAACTTGCATTTGGATATGCTGTTCACCTACACCGCTAACATAACGGCTAACCACTTGCATGATTTCTTTTTTCATCTGATCAATCTTGTCTTGGCTTAAACGGCGGCCTAAACCTTGTTCAGAAGCAACAATAACTTTCAAACGATCTTTGGCAGTTTGAGCACTTGATGGTTTTTCTTCGCTGCTAAATAATTTACTCCAGAATCCTGCCATATCTACGCTCCAAATAGTCGTGCTAACCAGCCTTTAGGTTGAGCTGTGATGTGTCGATAAGGACGGTCTTCGCCAAGGAAGCGTGCAACCAAATCATCATACCCCTGACCAGCTTTAGTTTCTGAATACAGAATAACAGGCTTACCTTCGTTTGATGCTTGTAATACACTTGGACATTCTGGAATAACACCTAATGTCGGTACGCGTAAAATATCTTTAGAAATATCATCAATTGTCAGCATTTCCTGACGGTCAGCACGTTCCGGGTTAAAACGTGTAATACATAAATGTTTACGTATACGCCCTTCGTTGTGTTCAACTTTCTTGGTTTTGCTATCTAACATACCAATAATACGGTCAGAGTCACGTACTGAAGAGATTTCAGGGTTTGTTACAATGATTGCTTCATCTGCATGATACATGGCTAAAATCGCGCCACGCTCGATCCCTGCAGGTGAGTCACAAATGATGTAATCAAATTCTTGAGATAGCTCATCAATAACACGAGCAACACCTTCGTCGCTCAACGCATCTTTATCACGTGTTTGTGAAGCCGGTAAAATATAAAGGTTTTCGATATCTTTATCGCGAATAAGGGCTTGCTGCAGACGTGCTTCGTTATTAATAACATTAACAAAATCATAAACAACACGACGCTCACAACCCATAATCAAATCAAGGTTACGTAAGCCTACATCAAAATCAATCACAACAGTTTTATGACCACGAAGGGCTAAACCTGTTGCAAAAGATGCGCTCGTTGTAGTTTTACCTACACCACCTTTGCCTGATGTTACGACAACAATTTTGGCCACCGAATCCACTCCTATTATGGTCATACACCCTTAAAAGGGCTGTTTTTTGGTGATTTGCTTAATAAATTAAAGTTCTAGAGCTTCAAATTCAAGCTCTTGCTTTTCATTTAAATAAATATGTACTGGTTTTTTTACCACATGTTTAGGGATATCATCTGCGACACAATACGTTCCGGCAATGGAAACGAGCTCAGCCTCTAAAGATTGGCAAAAAATGCGTGCAGCTGCGTGCCCGCCCGCACCAGCAATGACTCTACCACGAACTGTGCCATAAATATGTATATTTCCTGAAGCGATCACCTCGGAACCACTATTCATGCCAGCCTTTAAAATAATATCGCCGTTATCTTGTACAAGGGATTGGCCTGTACGCAAAATTTCATCATGATAAGAGGTAATATGAGCGACCGCTATCTTGTTTAGTGGTTTTTTTGTTTCTGCTGAAGACGAGGCAGGAGCTGTAGCAGGTTTTTCCACAATAGCCACTTGTTCAGCTGTCGCTTTAATGCGTTGTAATGGTTGATCTGCCGGTAAAACAGGGAATTGAATAGCGCGAGCCTCATCTCCTAAAATACCGTCGATTACCGCCATTGGTTGTAAACCCAAGCTCACCAGAAGTTGAATCAATGCAATTAACTCTTGCTCAACTGTACTGTCAATAATCACTAAAGTTCCTTGATAGGAACCTTCATTTAAAATATTTGATAATTGCTGGCGGATCACATCATGATCATTGGTATCGAAGGTTATCCTGCTAAAGTTAACCATTCTGCCGGTAATCCGTATATCAGCCATAAGTCTTCCTTCAAGGCGTTAAACGAGCTGTAATATCGTTAAGTTTATTGTAAATAGGGCAAATGCTAGAACAATTCGTGCCAATTCTCTAGCGTGATTCATAAAAAATTAAATAAATGCTTATTCTTTGATTCGATCATACTCCGCAAGGGTTTGTTGCCATTGTTTGACCTTGACTTGTTTACGTACAGACTCTAGTGTCTCGAACACGACAGATTCAACCAATTGCTCAAGCTGACGATTATTAATATTGATTTCACTTACTCTTTGAGAAATTAATTGATAAGTAGGATTTGGAGCATCTTGAGATCCCTCAATTAAAGGTTCAATTAAACCTGCACTAATATTTTCACCTAATCTTTGACCAATGCTTTGAATTTGCTGTTCAATGCGGCCACCGACTAAAGGAATTAAGCGTAATAATTGAGTTAGCTCAGGCGTATCAATAATCGCTTGATCTACAATTTTGCCCACACCTTTTGTAATGGCAGGCTTTTGTTCTTTTAAAGCGGTGGCTAAAGATTCTTGTAATAATGCGGTTAGAGCGACAGTAAATTGCTCACGATGATGATTAACCAAGTCATGAATAATCTGTTTATGGCTAGAACTGGTTTCAAGTTCATATCTAATGCCATCAATCACGGTAATTACAACGCGGTCAGATAATTCTTCCATTACGACGCGATAATAAAATAGCCCAGTTTTTCGCCAGCTTTCCGGAACAACTGGATAGCCCAACTCATGTAAGCGATAAGCAATAATCCCAGCGCGGAATAAACGTAAAAAACGGAGCTGAGGAATAATAGCTAAAATTTCATACCAGTGAATAAACGGGAAAAAGAACCAACGCTTATGGTGCTTATTGATGATCGCAATGGCCCAGCGGACAAGTAGCTCAACAATTAAAAAACCAATAAACCAAGCTTCTGATGTAATCACCCACGGATGTAGTGAAGTACGATAAAAGCTGAGTACTTGGGGCAAGTGAATATGTTCAAAGAACCATGCCCCAATACTGCTCATTAAAAAGAAATTAGTCGCAAGACAGAACAAGTTAAAAATGATAATAAACACCATAAAGATGTCATAGACCAAAAACAGCTTAAATGAAAGGCTGTTTGGGTCTACATGATGGTATTTCGTTTTTTTCCCAGAACTGTTTTGCATAATAACGGGTGCTTTCTTAAATATTTGCAGTGGTATATTGAGACTTCATTTGCTCAATAAGTTGATCTTTTTCGGTCCAAATGTCATGAACCCATTGCTGAAAACGTTCACGATAAGCCGCATCATCTTCATAGTTGCCGCCAAGTACCCAGTCTGGAATTTCAATTTTACGTAAGTTAACCGCAATTTTAGAAACATCCCCAAGCCAGAAATCGCTATATCCTGGTACGCCATCAGGATAGACGATGGTCATATCAACTAGGGCATCGATTTTGTCACCCAAGATGTTTAATGCAAGCGCCAAGCCACCTGCTTTGGGTTTTAGCAAATGCTTATAAGGGGATTTTTGCTGGTCATGTTTTTCTTGAGTAAAACGAGTCCCTTCCAAATAATTTAATAGTGTGAAGGGTTGACTTAAAAGCTGCTCACAAGCTTTACGTGCTTCCATCATGTCACGGTCTTTAAGTTCAGGATTCTTAGCGATCTGTTCTTTAGTGTGACGCTTCATCATTGGGAAGCCTAAAATTTTAAATGCTTGCCCAACAAAAGGAATAAAGATGAGTTCCCATTTAGTAAAGAAACGGGTAAGGGGCATACGGGTTAAACCAAAATATTGATTTACAGTCGTGTCAACCCAACTTTGATGATTACAGGTCATTAAATAACGACCTTGCATATTCAGATCAAGCCCTTCATCAATGGTAATGTCCCATTTTAGATTGGGTAGAACATGGTCAATTAACCAGTTATTTACCCCTAACCAGCTATTTGTAATTTGAATATTAGTTTCATCTATTTTTGATGATTTTTTTAAAAGCTTGGTCAGACCTAATGCAAGAACAGGAGGACCATGAAAAAAAGTACTTCCTGTAATGACTGTACCTACAGTGAGTCCACGTGTAATTTTTTTTAGCGCAGATTGTTTATTGGGTGCAGTTGACATATAAAAGACCCCGAATGTCTCAAATCCATAGAAAAGTTGTTCAACTATAACTGCCATAATATGAAATACAACGTTATCTTAGACAACAATGAAGAAATTGTGATGAGCTAGCATCTTAAAGTGCATCAAAATATTACAAAAACATAACTAAACTGTTTATTATTAACAAAATATCAATGTTTTATACTTCCTTTTTGTTTCATTATTCATTCAGACAACAAAACACACAAAGTGAGGAGGCATGCAATGCGTGCATTAGTTATTTCAACAGTGGTAGGGGCAGCAGTAGTTCTTTCTGGTTGTCAAACAACTGGTAATAATCTTGGTGGCGTTGAATACGATAAAGCCGCATTAGGTACTTTAATTGGTGCAGCAGCTGGTTATGGTATTTCTAAATCAAATGCAAACTCTAGCCGTCAAAACAACCGTGCTGCGGCAATTGGTGCAGTTCTTGGTGCTGCTGGTGGTGTATACCTTGACCAGAAAGAGAAAAAATTACGTCAACAAATGGCGGGTACTGGTGTAGACGTTGGCCGTAACCCAGATGGTTCTGTTCAATTGATCATGCCTGGTAGCATTACTTTTGATACAAACAAATCAAACATCAAGCCAAACTTCTACGCAACTTTGAACAAAGTGGCTCAAACTTTGGCTGAAGATAACAAGAGTGCAATTCTTGTAACTGGTTATACTGATAACACTGGTAATGACTCTATCAACATTCCATTATCACAAGCACGCGCTCAATCAGTACGTAGTTATTTAGCTAGCCAAGGCGTATCTGCTAGCCGTATCGACGCGCAAGGTTATGGTTCATCTAACCCAATCGCAGATAACTCAACTGCATCTGGCCGTGAACAAAACCGCCGTGTAGAAATCAGCATTTATGCTAAACAATAAGATCTAGTTTATTGTTTCAAAAACCACCTTCGGGTGGTTTTTTTATGGGGGGGCAGTACAAGAAATAATCACGACATTCTGCGGCGCATAAATTGCATTATTAGACATCATTTATACATATCCGTAGATTTACTATTGGGATTCTAAAAAAGAGATGACTATAATCATGCTCGAAAAATTAAGAGGTAATACACGATGTCATCTGCCAGTCAATTGAACAACAAGCAAGAAGAAGCCATGAAATATACTCAGGGCCCTTTATTGGTGCTTGCTGGCGCTGGTTCAGGTAAAACATCGGTAATTACGCGTAAAATTGCCTATTTGGTGCAACATTGCCGTATTCCAGCGCACCGTATAACTGCGATGACCTTCACAAACAAAGCTGCGCGTGAAATGAAAGAGCGTGTGACCAAGCTTTTATCACGTGAAGAAGCAAAAGGCTTATCCGTTTCTACCTTCCATACTTTTGGTTTAAACCTTTTACGTTTAGAACTTAAAAATTTACCTTTAAAAGCTAATTTTTCGATTTTAGATGCAGATGACTGTAAACGTATTTTGATGGATCTCATGCATCGCGACAATTTATCGGGTGCAGAGAGTAAAGAATTAATTGCCAAGGCAATGAAGAAAATTTCAGATTGGAAAAACGATCTGATTTTGCCAGAACAAGCACATTCGACTTGTGAAACACCAGAAGATGTCCAGTTTGCACATCTCTATCAACTGTATGAACGTAATTTACGTGCCTACAATGCTGTCGATTTTGATGACTTGATTGTTATGCCAACACGCTTATTGCAAGAAAATGCAGAAGTACGTGACAAATGGCAAAACCGTGTCCGTTACTTATTGGTCGATGAATATCAAGATACCAACACCGCTCAGTATATTTTGGTCAAACTGTTAGTTGGGGTAATGGGGCAGTTCACCGCGGTAGGTGATGATGACCAGTCGATTTACGCATGGCGTGGTGCTAAGCCTGAAAATATGGCATTGCTTAAACAAGATTTCCCAAATCTACATATTATTAAACTTGAACAAAATTATCGTTCGACCAGCCGTATTTTAAAAGCTGCCAACTGTGTGATTCAAAACAACCCACATATTTTTGACAAGAAATTGTGGAGTGATAAAGGGCATGGGGAAGTCATCCGAATCATTACATGTCGTAATGATGACGATGAAGCAGAACGCGTAGTCAAAGACTTACTGACTCATAAGCTAATGAACGGTAAGAACTGGAAAGATTATGCCGTTTTGTATCGCGGAAACTTTCAGGCACGTGTATTAGAAACCCAGCTTCGCCAAATGCAAATTCCGTATAAACTCTCTGGCGGTACATCGTTCTTCGCGCGTGCAGAAATTAAAGATGTAATGAGTTATTTGCGTCTTATTATTAACCCAGAAGATGACAGTGCTTTCTTACGAATTATTAATACGCCTAAACGTGCGATTGGCCCTGTTACTCTAGAGAAGCTCGGTTTATTTTCACAAGAAAATAATTTGTCTTTACTTGGTGCTTCTGCTGACCAGCGTTTAAGCATGGTGCTTCCTAAAAAGGCAGAAACACAGCTTCATGAATTTGCTGACTTTATCGCGACATTTACACGTGAATTGTTGGAAGATGATGAGCCTGTGCCTAAAGTTCGTCAAATGATGAATGAAGCGGGTTATATGGATTACGTTCGGGAACAGTCAGCAACTCCTGCACAAGAGAAAAGTAAACTCGATAACATCGAGAACTTATTTACCAGTATTCAAAATCTGATTAATCGTGCTGAAGATGTTGATGAAAAGAATATTGAAAGTGTCATCCGAAAACTAGTTTTGCTCGATCTGTTAGAACAGCAGCAGGAAGAAGAAGATACAGACAAAGTTAACCTTCTTACTTTGCATGCAGCAAAAGGTCTGGAATTCCCATATGTGTACATTATGGGACTTGAAGAAGAACTATTGCCTCACAAGAACTCGATTGCAGCAGAAACCATTGAGGAAGAGCGCCGTCTCATGTACGTGGGCATTACACGTGCACGCCAAGGTTTAACGTTAACTCTAGCGGAACAGCGTAAAAATGGTGGACAGATGAAACAAATGACGCCTAGCCGTTTCCTTGATGAGCTTCCGCAAGATGAGCTTGAGTGGTTAGGGCGTAAAAAGAAAATTGCGGCTAATGTTGACCCTAAAGAACAGGCTCAACAATATCTGGCAAATTTAAAAGCTTTATTAAAGCGTTAATTTTTTTAATTTTTAGGAAATCCCATGAAAGTTCAAGTGAAATTGCTCGATCCGCGTTTAGGTAAAGAATGGCCTTTACCTTCATATGCTACAGCAGGTTCAGCGGGTTTAGATTTACGTGCCTGTTTAGATGAAGCAATTGATATTGAACCAGGACAAACTGTTTTAGTTAAAACAGGTATGGCAATTTATATTCATGATGTAAATTTTGCTGGTTTAATTTTACCACGTTCAGGTTTAGGCCATAAACACGGGATCGTGCTTGGCAACTTAGTTGGTTTGATTGATTCGGATTACCAAGGTGAATTGATGGTTTCAGTTTGGAACCGTGGTCAAACCACATTCCGTTTAGAACCAGGTGAGCGCTTGGCACAGTACGTTTTAGTGCCAGTCGTACAAGCTGAATTTGAGCAAGTAGAAGAATTTGAAGAAACTTTACGTGGTGCTGGTGGCTTTGGTCATACAGGTAAACAGTAAGTTTTTCTAAAATATTAACGAAAATCAAACGCCTGTTGAACAGGCGTTTCTTTTTATATCTTGAATGTTACAATGGATTATATTACAACACGCTTTACTCATATTCTTTTAACTTTTTTAGCAAACAAACCTTTCAAAAATTTTGAATAATCTATGTTTTTGCGATAGATCGAATTGATCTTTAAATAGAAGATACGCTATGAATGTAAGACACTCATTTCCAAAAAGTATTTTTCGTGCTTACGATATTAGAGGCAAACTTTCTTACTTAACCACGGACGTTGTCCGTTCAATTGCCTACGGATTGGCACAACAATACAAACAAGCAAAACAAACTCAATTAGTGATTGGCTATGATGCCCGTCTCACAAGCCCAGCCTATGCACACTTAATTGAAGAAATTTTAATAGAACAAGGTTTAAGAGTAACCAATATTGGTTGCTGTTCATCACCAATGATGTACTACATTGCACGAGATTTTGGTGGCAATGGCATTATGGTGACAGCAAGCCATAACCCAAAATCTGATAATGGTATTAAGTGGATTTTAAAGGGTGAACCGCCGTCTCCAGAAATGATTCAGCAGGTGGGTGAAGAAGCCCAAACTTATGTACCAAACCATTCAATTTCTGTACTTGAGTTGACATTACCTCAATTTAAAGTTGAATTTTGCCAGCAATACCAACAAGCCATTTTTAAAGATATTCAGTTAAAACGTCCTTTAAAAGTTGTTTTAGATGGTTTGCATGGTTCAGCCGGGCATTGTTCAAAACTAATCTTAGAAAAAATGGGTTGTGAAGTCATAGCTTTACGCACTAATCCAAATGGAGAGTTTCCAGATCACGCACCAGATCCATCACATGCAGCTCATTTAATTAGCTTGCGAAAAGCCGTGGTCGAGCAGCAGGCGGATATTGGTATTGCTTTGGATGGTGATGGAGACCGTGTTGTTTTAGTTGATGAAAAAGCACAGATATTGACAGCAGACCGCTTATTGTCGCTTTTTGCGCAAATGTGCCTTGAGCAGCACCCAGAGCAAGAAATTGTTTTTGATGTGAAATGTTCACGTATGGTTCAAGAGACCGTCGAGAAACTTGGCGGAAAAGCAAAAATGATCCGCACGGGAAGTAGTTTCCTAAGAGCTTATTTATCTCAATCGAATGGCCGTGCCATTTTTGGTGGAGAATATGCAGGTCATTATGTGTTTAATGATGGCCGTGGTTTTGGCTACGACGATGGTTTATATGCTGCATTACGAGTAATGGAGTATTTTACCCAATCTGATGCCGCTACAATTTCTGAATTATTTGCTCCATATCCAGAAAGATGTTGTACAGAAGATACCTATATTGGTACTTATCAGTCTGATCCAAAGTATGTATTACAAGATATTGAGATTTTAAGTCATCGCTTAGGGGCACGTATTAGTAAAATTGATGGCGTACGTCTTGATTTTGATGATGGTTTTGGCATTATTCGAGCATCAAATACTGGTGAATACTTTACAGTACGATTTGATGCGGATAATCCTTTACGATTAAAGGAAATCCAGCAAAAATTTGTAGATATGTTGCAAGAACACTATCCGCAAATTGCACAAGAACTTTCAGAGGCCTAAGTAAGGAGAGGCGTAATGCCACAACATCAGCATATCGGTGTCGACAAAGCAAAAATCTTGATTGAAGCTTTGCCGTATATTCAACGCTTTACTGGTAAAACGCTGGTGGTGAAATACGGTGGCAACGCAATGACTGATCCAGAGCTTGAAAGTTCATTTGCCCGAGACATCGTTTTACTTAAAACTGTAGGATTAAATCCGATTGTTGTTCACGGTGGTGGACCACAAGTAGACTCATTCTTAAAGCAGTTAGGCCGTGAATCTGACCGCATTGACGGTATGCGCGTAACTGATGCTGCAACCATGGAAGTGGTTGAAATGGTGTTGGGCGGCAGTGTAAATAAATCAATCGTTAACCTGATTAATAAACACGGTGGACGTGCGATTGGTTTAACGGGTAAAGATGGTAATTTACTTCGTGCCCGCAAATTGCTTATGGAAAAGCAAGAAGAAGATGGTTCTATCAAACATATCGACTTGGGTATGGTTGGTGAAGTGACAGGCGTTAAAACAGATGTATTGGAAATGTTCACCCAAAGTGACTTTATTCCAGTTATTGCGCCGCTAGGTGTAGATGAAGAAGGCAATACTTATAATATTAACGCTGATTTAGTTGCAGGTAAGGTTGCAGAAGCATTAGGCGCTGAGAAATTAATTTTGCTCACCAATATTAGCGGTGTGCTTGATGAAAATAAAAATCTGTTAACTGGCCTTACGACACAAGAAGTTGATCGCCTCATTGAAACAGGTGTGATCTATGGCGGTATGATTCCTAAGGTAGGCTGTGCGCTTGATGCCGTTAAAGGCGGCGTTGTGAGTGCGCATATTGTTGACGGTCGCGTGCCACATGCAACATTACTTGAAATCTTTACTGATCATGGTGTTGGAACGCTGATTTCTAACCGAACTAAAACAGCTTAAGAAATCCATTATTCTCAATAAAAAGATCACCCTAGGTGGTCTTTTTTTATACCATCTTGATTTGGTCATTTTTTTGTCATGAGCTTTGACTAGTGTAGGGAGTGTCACTAGGAGCGTTCATTATGCTGGAAAAATTTAATCAATATCGCCAAACCTGGACTTTACCTTTAAATCGTCATAAAGCAATAAATCAGACGCAATTTCGTTTTGAGTGGGTTGATAATTTAAAAGAATTACAAGATGTACAACGGTTTCGTGCACAACAATTTAGTCAACAATTCGGAATCAAGTTTGAAGATAACTTAGACCAAGATATTTACGATTTTGGTTGTGAACATGCGGTCTTGCGTGAAAAGTGGACTGGAGAAATTGTAGCGTATACTCGTTTAAAACTATTTCAAGGCCACGAAATAGCACAGAGTTATAGCGCACATGAGTTTGATATTGTTCCTCAGCTTTCCCATCTTCCAAATGTGTTAGAAATAGGCCGTACTTGTGTACATCCTCGCTTTCGTAATGGTAAAGCGTTATCTATGTTGTGGTTAAACCTTGCACCCAAAGTGCTATGGTCAATGCGTGCTAAATATTTAATGGGCTGTGTCAGTATTCATTTGCAAGATAATTTGGCTAGAGCGTACTACACGCATCGTCAGATTCAGCAGTTACCTGAAAGCAAATCGATTGATATCCGTTCGAAAAAAATCTATGAACCTGAATATCCTGAGTTTAGCTTCCCACAAGATGAACGTATGCCAAAGCTATTCCAAATGTATCTGAGCATGCAGTCAAAACTATCGAAACAGGCTTTTTTTGATGAAGAGTTTAACTGTTTGGATTATTTTGTATTTCTTGAGGTGAATAAAGTCGCGACCTCATTTGTGATGAATAAGATGGTGCAGCGTTAATCATATTTCCTATTTTGTAATAGCCAGCACATATTGAGATTTGCAAGCACTTTTACTCTCATGCACAATAGAGCAGATGGGGTAATTAGAAGTAGTTTAAAAAGCGATATGTGCCAGCTATTAGGAATGAATTGTGCAACACCAACGGATATCACTTTTTCCTTCCGTGGTTTTTCACAGCGTGCAGGAATTACCTCAGATCATAGTGATGGGTTTGGCATTGCATTTTTCGAAGATAAAGCGTGCCGTTTATTCGTTGATAACCAATCGGCAGTTGAGTCTCCAATTGCCGATCTCGTTCGTAATTATCCTATTAAATCACGTAACGTGATTGCACATATCCGCAAAGCTACTCAAGGTAAAATCACTTTAGAAAACTCTCATCCGTTTATTCGAGAGTTGTGGGGGCGACACTGGATCTTTGCCCATAATGGTGATTTACATGACTTTAATCCGCCATTAAGTGGACGTTTCACACCAGTAGGTAATACCGATAGTGAGCGTGCATTTTGTTATTTGCTCGATCAACTCGTTGAAGCTTTTGGTTATGAAGAACCAAGTCTTGAACAGATATTTGAAGTGTTAGAAAAGATTTCTCCGCAAATTGCGGAATACGGCACATTTAATTATTGTCTATCTAATGGCAAAGCATTATTTAGTTATGCCATTACTAAATTACATTGGCTCGTTCGTGAATATCCATTTAATCATGCGCATTTAATTGACTTAGATGTCGAAGTCGATTTTAGCCAGGTAACCACTCCAGAAGACCGTGTGGCAGTAATAACCACTGAACCTTTAACACATAATGAAAATTGGACAGCATACCAACCTGGTGAAATGATTTTATTTCAACATGGTCAACCAATTAAAAAAGCGATTACTTTTGTAGAAAGATTAAAGCGCGAACAGGAAAATCCTGAACTTAAACGTATTACGCGTGCAGATCAGTATTAATATAAAATACATTTAAAATAAATGAATAAGGATGTTTATATATTTTTATCATTTAATAATAAAATAGTTTGTTCAAAAAATACTTTATTATTTTAGTTGGTTAATTTTAATTTAATATTTAAAAAACAATAACTTGAGTTAAATATAATTTTTATATGCTAAAGCCGACAAATTAGGTTTGTTTTTATTTATATTCTTTAAATATATCATGCAGTTTATGCAACGATCATTAATCATCATTGGGGAGATGTATGAAAATGAAATGGGCTTCAGAATATAATACGGGTATTGATGTTATTGATGAGCAACATAAACGAATACTTGATTATATTAATGAAATTGATGATGTAAAAGATGAAGAGGATAGACGTCGTATTAAAGATGTTCTAGACAATATTATCGATTACACGCAATCACATTTTACTTTCGAAGAAAGTTTGCAAGAGGAAGCTGATTATAAATATCGTGTACCTCATAAACGTGTACATGATTTATTTATTAAAAAAATAGAGTTATATCGTGAACGTTTTGAAATGGGGCACACGATTGAAGCAGAATTACAAGAAATTTTGGCTAAATGGTTAATTAACCATATTCAACATGATGATGCCGATTATGTAGGAGCAGTAAAAGAAAATATGATGGGAATTATTAGAGAAAAAGAAAAGAAAAAAGGGAAAAACTGGTTTGCTCGGTTTTTCTCATAAACTGAAATAAAAATAACTCATAATTTCAGTTAGCGCGGCAAACTATCATTTCGGTAGTTTGCTTTTTTTATTGAGCAAACTTTGATTTTCAAGCATGACACGGGCAAAATATCTCTAGTCTTTTTCAAGGAATGCATAATGCAGGACATACCTATGTCACGATGGTTATCGCCCCTGATGGCGTTTTGCTTATCTTTCATCATTATGGCGACATTGGCACCCACGATGGGCATCCAGATTGATCGTCAACTCGATTTCTGGTTGTTGTGGTTAGGCACAATGTTGCTATTGGCACTACCAGTTTGTTATTTGGAAATTGCTTTAGCAAAACGGTCGAAGACTACAGCCTTAAATGCTTTATCAAGTTTAACTCGTGAAGCAGATAGTTCCCCAAAATGGCGTTTGGTTGGCTGGCTTGCAGTTATTTTTATTCCATTTTTAGCTGGTAATGTATTAAGTACCGCTGGCAATTTACTGACTACACAACTTAATAATAGTGTTTCAGGACAACTTGTTTTTGCTGGCCTTGCTGTTGTGGCTCTCATTTTATCTTTTATTCCACGTCAAATTTTAATTTTACTGATGACGGTTGGTGTAATTGCTTCTCTTGTTTTAGCTAACACAATGGGAACAACTTTACAGCCTTGGCACTGGACCCATGTTGAGTTTAAAGAATGGGGTAATGCGACTGTACTTGCACTTGTTGCGAGTGGATTGGGCTTAGGGCTTTACTGGCAAAATAGTGTAGGTACTGTTCAGTCGCAAGAAGGTGCAACGAAAACTGTTCTTCCAATTTGGTTAGCTCAGTTAATTGCTGTGATTGCCTTTGGTTTCTTTTCTTTACAAGCACAGCTTCCTGTTTTTACTTGGATCTTTACCGCAGTAATGACCACAGCGTTATTTGTACAATTGGCTAGAGAGCAGCTTGCTCAGCGTCAGCTTATGCCTATTTTACAGTGGGTGATTATTGTTGTAACGATTGCTGTTTGGGCTGTGCCTGAGCTTCATAACATCTTT
This sequence comes from Acinetobacter sp. 809848, assembly GCF_000581275.1. Taxonomy (NCBI): domain Bacteria; kingdom Pseudomonadati; phylum Pseudomonadota; class Gammaproteobacteria; order Moraxellales; family Moraxellaceae; genus Acinetobacter; species Acinetobacter sp. 809848. Next base: position 44,881 of record NZ_JEXG01000022.1, on the reverse strand, counting down.
ACGCTGATTTTGATGCTTTGGGGATTACTCATTTGCTTGATCTATGCCATTTTTGCTGGCTGGGTTATGAAAATTAGCCATTTACGTAAATCTATGAATTTTAGCAATGAGTTGTTTTATAACTTATGGCGCATTGCGGTACGTATTGTATTGCCGCTTTCAATTGTTATTGCCATGATTGCGGTGATTGGACAAATTATCTGATGGAAAAAGCTCAGCAAGTGTGGGTTGCTTATGCAGCCCCAGAGCAACAGTTTTTAGTTGCTATTCCATTTGAAGCTGGTATGACTGCATTACAAGCAGTTGAGGCGAGTGGCTTGCAGACACAGGTCAGTTTGCCTGAGCCATTACAATTTGGCATCTTTGGTGCAAAAGTTGAAGCACATGCGATTTTGCAAGCTGGTGATCGAGTTGAGGTTTATCGACCTTTAACGATTAACCCTAAAGATATACGTCGTAAACGCGCCGAGAAAAACCCTGTGGGGCGATATATTAAAAATAATCGCTTTAAGCAATAAGCCCCATAAACAAAACCCCTCAAAGTATTTCACTTGAGGGGTTTATTTTTATTAGAAAAAACGATTATAGTGGTGGTGCAGTTAAAATCGCTTCTTTAGAAGCAGGTAAACCTGGTTGCGATTCTGGAATAGTTTCTAAACCTTCAATTTTAGTTACTGTGCCAGTGCCATCAAAGTAAATTTTTAAATGCTGACCATGTGCTGCGGGGATTTTTGCTTTTTTAGCATAAGTTCCCGGGATATAGTTGTAAATGTAGTCCCAACGTAGAGGATTGAGGGGATCAGTCACAGTTGGACTACCAAGCAAAAAACGCACTTGCTGGAAATTCATGCCGACTTGTACTTGAGAGGCTTGAGCTTTGGTCAATGGAGTCCCTTGAGGAATATCAACCTTATATACACCAAAGATTGAACAACCAGCAAGGAGTGAAGTGACTAATAACGTCAGCACGAGTTTTTGCATTTTGCTACACTATCCCAATAAATTATGATGCATTTGATCAAAGGATAGATCATACTTCATCTAAATTCTATTGCCTATTCCAACTTGAGATTTGTTGAGAGACCTTTTTTCATGCCTATTTCCAATCAAGATTTGCGCAAAGCTGGACTTAAAGTTACCCTTCCTCGAATTAAGATTTTGGAATTATTAGAAAATTCAAAACAACATCATCTTAGCGCTGAAGATATTTACAAGACTTTGTTAGAACAAGGGGAAGATGTCGGCCTTGCGACAGTTTACCGTGTGTTAACACAATTTGAAGCTGCAGGTATCATTCAGCGCCACCATTTTGAAAATAATCATTCTGTTTTCGAAATTATGCAAGAAGATCATCACGATCATTTGGTTTGCCATAATTGCAACAAAGTTATTGAATTTACTAATGATGTTATCGAGAAAGAACAGCATGCTGTAGCTGAGCAACATGGGTTTACCTTAACGGGTCACTCATTAAACCTCTACGGTTACTGTAACGAACCTGAATGTCAGGAAGTACTGCGCAAGAAATAATCGTTTTCACACAAAGAAAACAAATAAAAAAGGAAGGTTACGTTTAACCTTCCTTTTTTTATGAAGAAATTACTGTCTGTCGAAGGTTAAATGCTGATTTGTGCCTGCAATTTGCTCAGGACCTTCTTCGGCAAGCTTAATTGTTAAACGCAAATCGTTTGGTGAGTCGGCATGTTTTAATGCATCTTTGTAGGTAATTTGGCCCGACTTATAAAGATCAAACAGTGCTTGGTCAAAAGTTTGCATACCGAGTTCACGTGAGCGTTTCATTAAATCTTTAATTTCATGAATTTCGCCTTTACGAATATAGTCTGAAATTAATGGTGAGTTAATGAGAATCTCGATTGCGGCACGGCGCGAATTACCATCTGGAGTCGGAATAAGTTGCTGTGCAATCATGGCCTTTAAGTTAAGAGATAAGTCCATGTAGAGCTGACTGTGGCGGTCACTTTCAAAGAAGTGAATAATACGGTCAAGTGCTTGGTTGGCATTGTTCGCATGCATTGTGGCTAATACAAGGTGACCTGTTTCGGCGAAGCCAATCGCGTAGTCCATAACTTCACGAGAGCGAATCTCACCAATCAAGATTACATCGGGTGCTTGTCGCAACGTATTCTTTAAAGCAATTTCAAATGAGTCTGTATCGATCCCAACTTCACGTTGGGTAATGATGCAGCCAGCGTGTTCATGAATAAACTCGATAGGGTCTTCAATGGTAATGATATGACCTTTAGAGTTATGGTTACGATAGCTAATCATTGAAGCCAATGATGTCGATTTACCTGTACCTGTTGCACCTACAAAAATAATGATACCGCGTTTGGTCATTGAGAAATCTTTAAGCACAGGCGGTAATTGCAAGTCATCAATTGAAGGAATTTTAGTTTCAATTCGCCTTAATACCATGCCTGGCATGTCGCGTTGCTGAAAAGCACTCACACGAAAGCGGGCAGTTTTATCACGGTTCATAATGGCAAAGTTACATTCACGAGTCTCAGCAAATTCTTTGCGTTGTTTTTCACTCATGATGGAATGTAAGAGTTGCCCAATAATTTCGCCTGAAAGACTATTTTTTGAAATGGGAACAATTTGCCCGTTAATCTTCATCGATGGTGCAACGCCATCTGTAATAAAGAGGTCGGATGATTTTTTTTCAACCATCAGGTTGAGCAGGTCATTAAAATCCATATTTATTCTCTAATTATTTTTATAGAAATGATTCAGGCTGTTTAGCAGCAGTACGAGCCGTTTGCGGGCTGATCACACCGCGAGACACCAAATTCTTTAAGCTTTGGTCGAGGGTGGTCATGCCATGATTTGCGCCAGTCTGAATAGCTGAGTACATTTGCGCGACTTTATTTTCACGAATTAAGTTACGAATGGCAGGAATACCAATCATGATTTCATGAGCTGCCACACGGCCGCCGCCATTCTTTTTAAGCAGGGTTTGTGAAATAACCGCCTGTAAAGATTCAGAGAGCATGGCACGAACCATGTCTTTTTCTTCGGCTGGGAATACGTCAATTACACGGTCAATGGTTTTCGCAGCAGAAGTGGTATGAAGAGTACCAAATACTAAATGACCTGTTTCGGCAGCAGTAAGTGCTAAACGAATAGTCTCAAGGTCACGCATCTCACCGACCAAAATAATATCTGGGTCTTCACGCAGTGCTGAACGTAGTGCCTCATTAAAGCCGTGTGTATCACGATGCACTTCACGTTGGTTGATGAGACATTTCTTAGATTGGTGTACAAATTCGATAGGGTCTTCAACCGTTAGAATGTGGTCATAACGGTTTTCGTTGATGTAGTCCATCATCGCTGCAAGTGTCGTCGATTTACCAGAACCTGTTGGACCTGTCACCAGTACAATGCCGCGTGGATAATCACAAATATCTTTAAAGATTTGACCTAAGCCTAAATCTTCCATGGTGAGTACTTTGGACGGAATCGTACGAAACACTGCACCCGCACCACGGTTTTGATTAAATGCGTTAACACGGAAACGAGCAACGTTGGGTACTTCAAAAGAAAAGTCGGTTTCGAGTTTTTCTTCGTAGTCACGACGCTGTTTATCATTCATGATGTCGTAGACCAAACGATGAACATCTTTATGATCTAGAGCAGGTAAGTTAATGCGACGGACTTCACCATCAACGCGAATCATTGGCGGCATGCCAGCAGACAAGTGTAAATCGGACGCGCCATTTTTCACAGAGAAGGCGAGTAGCTCTGTAATATCCATAATTTCCCCAAGTAAATCAAAATATGTCATTATTTTGTAGAATAATATACGGCTTTCACCGAGGCTTACCAACACCTCGCTTTAGGTGAAAAGCAAAAAAGTTTTTTGAAAATGAGAACCTTGTCAATGAATTACCTGCAAGATGCGCGGCAGCACGTATTACAGCAAATCCAAAGTGCTTGTGAACATGCTCAACGTGCGCCTGAAACCGTACAACTTTTAGCCGTATCGAAAACACATCCAAGTGAAAGTTTGCGTGAAATGTATGCAGCAGGGCAAAGAGCATTTGGCGAAAACTATTTGCAAGAAGCTTTAGATAAAGTCGAAGCTTTACAGGATTTAGACATTGAATGGCATTTTATTGGTCATGTTCAACGCAACAAGACGAAGCATTTGGCCGAGAAATTTGATTGGGTACATGGTGTAGATCGTTTAATTATTGCCGAGCGATTATCTAACCAACGTGGTGATGATCAATCTGCTCTGAATATTTGTTTGCAAGTGAATATTGATGGGCAAGACAGTAAGGATGGTTGCGCACCAGATGAAGTTGCCGAGCTGGTTGCTCAAATGAGTCAGTTACCTAAAATCAAATTACGCGGTTTAATGGTCATTCCAGCACCTGACAATACTGCCGCTTTCGCAGATGCTAAAGCCTTGTTTGATGCTGTGAAAGGCCAACATACGCACCCAGAAGATTGGGACACTTTAAGTATGGGAATGTCGAGTGATTTAGAAGCTGCAATTGCGGCTGGTTCAACTATGGTACGTGTAGGAACGGCGTTGTTTGGTGCTAGAGACTATTCGCAAAAAGGGTGATGTAAGCTTTATCTTACAGAAATTGCGGCCTTTTGCGGCTATGGCAGACAATGCTTTTTTCGTATTATGAACTCATCAGGAAACAGGATGTTTCTAAGAATAACAATAAACAGTGATGAATGGATGCATACAGGTACGACAGGAGTTATACCAACGCAGAATCTAAAAAAGCCCCGACAGGATGTCGGGGCTTTTTAGTTTTAACCTACTACTTCAATAGTACTTGCACCCGCGCCGAGTGGTTTTACCTGAATTTGTACTGGAATACGCTCATGCATTTCTTGAATGTGTGAGATGAGAATGACTTGGCGTCCCTGATTTTGCAATTGATCTAAAGCATTCATCACCATGTGCAAAGATGAGGCGTCTAAAGTACCAAAGCCTTCATCAATAAACAGCGATTCAATTTTCATTGAACCCGAGGCCATATTGGCAATCGCTAAAGACAAGGCAAGGGCAGTTAAGAACGATTCACCGCCAGACAAAGATGCAACTGAGCGGGTTTCTCCATCCATGTCGTGGTCAATAATGGCAAGACTTAGAGACTGATCTAGGCGTTTTAACGTATAACGTTGAGACAGCATTGCCAGTTGCTGGTTGGCATGTTCCACTAAAATATCTAGGTGATATTGCTGGGCATAGTCGCGGAACTCTTTACCTTTTGCATCACCAATCAAGCCTGAAATTTTGCTCCAACGATGTTCTTCTTGCTGAATATTTTGAATTTGCTCGGCGTATTGTTGCTGTTTAGCCAGATTTTGCTGATGCACTTCGAGCTTAAGCTTAAGTCGATCACGTACTTCAAGTTGTGCTTTAAGCTCTGCAATATTGTCTTGAATAAGGCTAACAAGCTTTTCATATTCAATATCTGGCTGAGTTTGTAAGTGCTCGCTTAATTGCTCTTGCATGGTTTTAAGGGCAGAAGAGGCTTCACTTAATAAACGCTCAGCATGATTAAGACGATTACGAATGTCTTGCTCTTGGGCGGAATTGATTTGCATGAGCGCCGTAAGATCAGTTGCCTGAAAATCAACGTGGGCTTTTAACCAGTTTTGAATTTGCCCATCAATTTGCTGCTGGTACTCCGCAGTGTGTTGATACTGATGTTTAAGTTGATCGAGCGCCTGTTTTTGCTGCTCAAAGTGCTGTCTGGTTTGTTCAAAACGTTGTTTAGCCTCGTGATACGCCGTTTGTTGTTGCTGACGTTTAACGTCATGCTCAATTAGCCATTCGTGCGGTTTAATATCAGAGAGGCCCGTCATTTGCTGAATGAGCGACACCGCTTTTTCATTATTTTGTTGGCCTTTAAGCGTAATCTCTTTGAGATTTTGATCGATCTCATCAATTTGCTTGGCCATTTGTTCAAAGTTAGCAGTCAACATTTTAAGTTCTTGTTGCTGCTGTTCAAAACGATGTGAAAGCTGTTCTTGTTGCTCAAGCTGCTTAGCGCGTGCATCAAGAATAGTCCAAGTCTGCTTAGCCGTTTGGCTACTCGACTGCTGCCATGCGTGCTGTTCGGCTTCAGATAAACACTCAACAATATGTTGAACTTGTTGTTGCCATTGCTGTGCCGTATTGAGCAAGCTTTCATTGCGCTGAATAGATTGCAGCAGTTGATTGTGATGTTTAATCGCTTGGGTTAAACGCAAGTTTTCTGAGTCAAATGAATTTATGGCAGTTTGCGCAGCTTGTCTGAGTTCGTTCAGCGTTAGCAAGATCTGCTCAGGAGCTTGATTAAGCTCAATATGTAATTGATTGAGCTTAAACGTTTGCTCAAGCTCTTGTTGCAAGCTTGATTGTTTTGTTTGAAGTTGAGCTAGATATTTCTGAACTTGCTCAAGCTCGGCACGACACTGGGTAAGTGCATGTTGCTGGATTTGCCATGCATTAAATTTAGTTTGCTCGAGTGCAACAGCTTGCTGCTCTTGTTGTTGCTGCAAATCGAACAAGGCCTTGGAGACTGCACTGTCATCAACACGATAGGGATGATGTGTACTTCCGCATACTAGACAAGCTTCGCCTTCTTTAAGATTGGCCCGTAACTGCTCAATATTTTCAGTGTGTAGTAAACGCTGCTGTTGCAAAATGTGCTGTAACTTTTCACGTTCAGTTTTTGCTGTTTGGTAGTCTTGTTCAGCTAACTGGCAAACGGTTTTAAGCTGTTCTTCTTGCGCGGAGGTTTGAGTATGTTTTTCGTTGAATTGTTGAAGCTCAGCATATAGCTCATGATAAATTTTTATTTTTTGCTGAATCAGATCTAACTGAGTGATTTGAGCAAGTTTCTGATCTTTATCTTTACGCTGTTGCTCAAGTTTTAACTCAATTTGTTCAACTGTGCCGAGTGAAGCTGTGAGTTGTTCGAGTTCACTTTTAGCTTCCGATAATTTTTGGCGGGCAAGGGTAGGATTGCCAAGCTGTTGTTCAATTGCTTCGTAATTTTGAATAAATTGCCCAAGCTGATGCAGATGCGCTGAAAGGCCTTTGTCCAATACAGCATATTGCTGAGTCTGAGTAAGCTGCTGTTGTAGATGAACTTGGTCTTGTTGAAGCTGTGCAATATGCTGCTGCACCGTATTTTGCTGTTGTTGCAATGGACCGAGTTTTTGTTCAAATACATTTTTCTTTTCTTTGCACTTTTTATATTCATCGGCAATAAAAGCACGTTCTTGAATGGACTGCCGAACTTGATTTAAAGCTTGTTGATGTTGCTGCTCAAAATCGAGTGTCTGTTTGAGCTCTTGTTCTGCGAGTTGATACTGTTTTTGTCCCGTTTCAAAAATTTGTACTAAATCATTAAACTTGGTTTGCGCTTGCTGAATTTGCGGCTCAAGTTGTTGTAGCGTTTGTAAATTTTGAGATTGCTGAAAAACTTGTGGGCGTATTTCAGAGAAAACTTCAAGGCGTTTTAATTGCTCACGATCACCAGCCAATTGCTGATGGTGATTTTGTTGAGTTTGAAACTGTTGTTGTTTCGCTTGAACCTCTTGCTCAAGTTTTGCCTTACGCTCAAACCATTGTTGTTGTTTGTCTAAAACATTTTTTTGTTGTTCTAACTGTTGATGGTTTTGCTCGGCTTGCTGATATTGCCCGGTAAATGCAGCAATATCTTCATCAGACAAAATTTCGATATGTCCTAAAAACTCTTCAAGCTGTTTACGCTGCTTTGCTATATCTGCGGTTTTACGAAAAGCCAGCTCACCAATTTTGGCGAAAATGCTGGAGTTGGTCAGGTACTCGAGTAATTCACCGCGTTCGCTGTCTCGAGCTTTTAAAAATGCGGTCACTTCGGACTGGGCAAGTAGCACCGCACGAGTAAACTGTTCAAAAGAAAGCTGGGTAATTTGCTTAACTTTTTCATCAACCGCTTTGGCTTTGTCGGCAAGTACCACACCATCGGTTAAACATTTTAAGTGGCGCTGCACACTTTGCAATTTACCATTTGGGTTTTCACGTGCGCGTTTAATTTCCCAACGCGCCAAATAGCGCTTTTGATCTTGTGCGATAAAGCAAAGCTCAGCGAAACCATGTCCTGTACCACGGCGTAAGACAGTTAAAGGTGAGTTAGTGAGTAACTCAGAACCATCAACATCTTTTAATTTACCATCACTGTCTTTTAGACGTGGAACCCGATTAAACAAAGCTAGGCACATGGCATCTAAAATGGTCGACTTACCTGCACCAGTTTTTCCCACAATCGCAATGAGACCTGCATGGGCGAGAGGTGCACTTTCAAAATCAATAAAGTGTTCATCAGAAAGAGATGCCAGATTTTTTATTCGAATGGATAAAATTTTCATGACATATCCTTAAGGTGTTGCATCATTTTCAAGATGTTTTTGTGCTTCTTTTACTAGGCTTAGAAAATCTTTTAAGACCGCATCATCGGCGCTGTAACCTTGTTTTTCCCAAATATTTTGAAAGAGTCTTTCTGGTGTTGGCGGTTCAAGTGCGATTTGCTGAGTAGTATTTGAGTTGATCGCGTCTTTATTTACATATTGACGTGAAATACGCACTAAACGATAGCGGTCAGGTGGTAGGGCCGCTTCAAACTGCTGACGTAAATTCGGCTGTGGCGGCGTTAAACTATAATATTCAATATCCACATATTCACGGTGGTCAATATTTTCAATCACGCCCCTTGGTAAGGCTTTGAGTTGTTGCAAGACTTCATTTAATTCACCACGAATGCGGTGCAATTGTATGCAACGCGGAATTTCGACAGCTTCAAATTGCAAACGGCTGTCAATGTCTTGAGAAGGGTCAATTTTGACCTCAACCACTTGGTGTTTATAGTTAATTTCACTAAAAGAAAGTGGAATGGGTGAGCCGCTATAACGAATGTGCGGCTGGCCTACTTTTTGTGGTTTATGTAAGTGCCCTAAAGCGACATAGTCGACAGCATCTTCAAACAATGTCGTTGAAAGTGCTTCTTCATTACCAATAATAATGGGGCGTTCAGAGTCGGATGTTTCCCCACCTTGCATATGCGCATGCGACATCAAGATAAGCGCTTGGTCCGGTGTTTTACGACGTTTGGCTTCGGCAATGAGTTGCTGGTGCAAATAGGCAATCGCATTTTTGCTATTGGTGGTATGTTCGTTAAAGCCCGTAATTTCGGCCGAACGTAAAAAAGGCAGGGCAAGGCACCACGCCACAATATCTTGATTTTGATTATAAATAGGTAAAAGTAGTCGATCGAGATCTAGAGTTTTATCTTCATTCCAGCGAACCACACCCACAGTTTTTGCATTGTATTTTTCTAAAAGTGGTTCGACCTGTTCAATACGGTAGCCTGAGTCATGGTTACCCGCAATCATGAGCGTTTGCATGTGCGGTGCAATACGATGGGCATCTGCTAAAAATTGGTAGAGTTGCTTTTGTGCTTGAGAACCTGGGTTAATTACATCAAAAATATCGCCAGCAATGAGTAGGGCATGCGGTTGTTTTTCTTGAATTTGAGTGAGTAACCAGCTTAAAAATTGTTGGTGTTCGTAGTGGCGTGAATGATTATAAAAAAACTGCCCCAAATGCCAGTCAGAAGTATGTAAAAAATGTACGGACATAGAAACAGACATCAAGCCAAAATAAACACAGATACGTTAGCATAAATTGGCGGGAGATTTTATCAAGACATTTTAAAGTGCTCGTTATTTAAGCCCATAGTAAAACTTGAATTAAATTTTTCACTTTAAACGCTGCTTTGTTACTATCGACTCAAACCATGAACTTTGAGAAAAAAATGACCATTCACGAATACGAAGTAAAAATACAGTGGGAAGGCAATACGGGTACAGGCACTTCATCTTATCGTTCTTATAAACGAGACTTTAGTATTCAACATCCTCAAAAGACTACTATTCAAGGTTCATCAGACCCTGCCTATTTAGGCGATGTGACTAGATGGAACCCAGAAGATTTATTGGTTGCATCAGCTTCAGCTTGCCATAAGCTTTGGTATTTACACCTGTGTGCAGTCAATCATATTCACGTTGTGAGTTATATCGATAAAGCACTTGGCTTTATGGAAGATGCAGATCCAGTTAAACGTGGTCACTTTACTCAAATTATTTTAAGACCAGAAGTTATTTTAGAAAAAGGTGCAGACCAAGCGCTTGCAGCAAAACTGCACGAAGAAGCACATCACGAATGTATGATTGCCAATTCGGTGAATTTCCCAATTACATGTGAAGCCAGCTTTAGCTTTGCCGAATAATCAATATGAAATAGCCACCGATAAAAAGGCGGTGGCTATACATTAAAAATAAATAGAGTCGTTAAATAAGATCTTTAAGCTGCATTTTCATCGACTTGGAAAATACCAAAAACGTTGTGGTCTAAATCGACAAAGTAACCATGCCAAGCGCGGCCCGGAATAGCAAATTTATCCATCGCGACAATACCACCTTGCGCTAAAATTTTTGCAGCTACCTCATCGAAGTTTTCGACTTGAACCGAACAGGTAAATGCATTGGTGCCATATTCCATTGGCGGCGTTTGGGCTGGGCGTTTTAATAGTCCACCCATAATTGAAGGTGTCTCTATGCGGTAATATTCAATCGGTAAGCTTTCATCGAGTTTAAATTGCCAACCAAACACAGCTTGGTAAAACTGCGCATCGCGGGCAGGGTTTGAAGACTGGATTTCAAAATAGGCAATAGTGTTCATATTATTTAAATCATATTTTTATGGTGCAAAAAGTATACGCATAGCCTTTATAGCCACGAAAGCACTATTGTGTATGGTGAGCGTAAAATAAATGAAAGTGCTAGAAAATAAAAACCGACGATTCGAGTGATGAGAGAATCGTCGGTCAAAAACTTCATCAAGGGTTTCGGCTGCTAACAAAACCTAATCCGAAGGAAGGAAAGAGTCGTAATGAAAGGTCACCGAAACAATTTTGCGGATGCCGTGCAAAGGAAGTATTCGGTTGCTGCGACCTTGTTACCCTATATAACGTCAAGAGATCAGGATTGGTTGACAGAAAAATGAAAAAAAATCGAAAAAAATTTATAATTATTTTTTGAACCCATAAATTAGGCAAAAATATGACCAAATTACGTTCTTACTTTCTCTGGTTTTTTGGTTTATGCATTGTGCTCACCTTAATTGTAGGTGTTGTTGCAGCACTATTACCAGCGAGTGTAGGTGGTATTTTAACAGCCGTTCCATATTTAGGCGCAATGATTTTTGTCTTATTTAAATTTTTAAAGAAAGAACGCCGTGCCCCGACTGTACCAGAAAAAAAGAAATTTACTTTGGGTTTTACCCTAATTTTTTGGGGCTATAACTTGTGTGGTGTTTTATTTGGCCTATTTTTATTTGCCAGAAAAGACCCTGAGATTTTGCAAAACTTTATGCTTTATCTCAAACAACCTCAGTTTTTAAGCATTATGTTGATTATGCTTTTAATGTTAGCTATTCCGCTTTATTTAATTACCTATTGGTTTTATGGCAAACAAGCACAGCGAATGGCTGACAAAATGTTTAATGTGCAATAGATCACTACGAAAACTCATACGATTAAATATAAATGAGTCTTATACAATTAAATAAAACTTGAATCCTCAGCTTAGGAGGAAATATGAATAAGAATGTATTAATTACAGGTGCGAGTGGTTTTATCGGAACGCATTTAATTAAGTTCCTTTTAGAAAAAAATTATAACGTGATTGCTGTGACACGGCAGGCTGGAAAGGCATCTGACCATCCTGCCTTGCAGTGGGTGCAAAAGTTTGAAGATATTTCGACACGGCAAATTGATTATGTGGTGAATTTGGCAGGTGCAAATATTGGTGAGAAACGTTGGACCGGGTCACGTAAAAAACAACTCATTGAAAGCCGTGTAAATACGACCCGAAAGTTATATGCGTGGCTCAAGCAGTCTGAAATTTTTCCGGAAGTGATTGTGTCTGGTTCTGCGATTGGTTATTACGGAATAGATGATCAAGAAAAGTGGACAGAAGTGTGCACAGAACAAAGCCCGCCACAACCTATTTTTATGTCCGAGCTTTGCCAAGAGTGGGAACGAGCAGCTTTAGCAGACGCTCAGCAAAATACTAAAATTATTCGCTTAGGTGTAGTGTTTGGGCAGGGCGGTGGGATTTTGCCTAAAATGTTGCTGCCTATTCGACTCAATTTAGTCGGTCAAATTGGTCACGGTCGTCAGCCTGTGGTTTGGGTACACATTGAAGACCTGTTAAGTGCAATCGAGTTTATATTTAAACATCCTCAATCTGCTCAAATTCACAATGTCGTAGCGCCAGAAAATGTGACTCAAAAAGCTTTTGTTGAACAAGCAGCAGAGGTTTTGAATAAGAAACCATTGTTGTCAGCACCAAGCACTGTTTTTCGTTGTTTGTTAGGAGAGCAGTCGCAATTGATTTTGAATGGTCAATACGTTAAACCCGCTGCCTTGCAAGCAGAAGGATTTGAGTTTACTTATCCTCAATTAAAAATGGCTTTAGAGAATATATTGGCCTCAGACTAAGATTTTATTTTGCAAACGCTCTGGCGAATATGCTTTGGCATCAACTAATGTTGGTTGACCGAGCATAAGCTGACGGAGCAATTGTGCAGAACCTGCACCCATGCATAAACCATTTCTAAAATGACCAAAGTTTGCCCACAGGTTATCCATTTCAGGCATTTTGCCAATGTACGGAACGCCATTTGGTGAACTTGGTCTGAGGCCTGCCCAGCGCTGTACAATCGGGAAATCGGCCAGTTCAGGCACCATTTCTAAACATGCTTCTAAAATATTGTGCTGCGTAGTTTCATCGGTAGACGTGTCAAAACCACGATGTGCCATGCTAGACCCGCATACAATATGACCGTCCATACGTGGAATTAGATACATCACTCGATTCATACACATGGTTGGTAGCCAGTGAGCAGGGGTTTTAAATAACAGCATTTGACCTTGAACAGGTTCGACTGGAATTTCGAGTTGTAATTGTGAGTTCCAGTAATGGCTCCAAGCGCCCGAAGTTATTACAAAATGATCTGCCGTATGTTTGCGTCCATCTTCGGTTTGGAGAGCTTGTATGGTATCACCTTGTTGAATCAGTTTTTTAACAGGAGTGTTTTCAAAAAATTCAACATTCGGATGTTGTTTTAAATAGCTAATCAGAGACTGTAAAACGCGTGGATTACGAATATTAGACAGTTCAGGGAAATAAATCGCTTCTTGAAACTGTTCGGAAATATGCGGGTTGACTTGCTCTAAAGCATCTCTTTGTAGATATTCACAGCGCTGCATCGGTTCTTGATGTTGATTTGCATAGGAAAGCCCGACGTCAAAATCTTCTTCATCAAAAATTAGCATGCCTGTGTCATGAATTTCAAAATCAATCCCTGTAATAGGGTAGAGCTTTTGGTTCCATGCTTGATAAGAGGCTTTGCCAAATTGGGCAAGTTGGTTCACTGCATGCACATAGCGCCACGGGTACATCGGAGAGAGAATGCCTCCACCAGCCCAAGAGGCTGCTTGTCCCGCTTGTTGTTGATCAAAAATGCTGATCGTACAGCCTTGTTCAACCAACTCCAGCGCAGACATTAATCCACTTATGCCCGCGCCAATGATTGCAATATGCATGCAGTGTTATCCTTTCTCTGCGAACTTAGTTCATTTCCTTGAGTTTTTCGGCAGCGGTTTCTGCAAAGTAAGTCCAGATCCCGTCTGCACCAGCGCGGCGACAGCACATCAGTGATTCTAAAATCACAGAGTCTGATAACCAGCCATTTTGAATTGCGCCGGCTAACATTGCATATTCGCCACTCACTTGGTAAATGAATGTAGGAACACCAAAGGTATCTTTCACTTCACGTACCACATCCAGATATGGCATGCCCGGTTTTACAATCACCATGTCGGCGCCTTCTTGAATATCAAGCGCGATTTCATGTAACGCTTCGGCACGGTTGGCAAAGTCCATCTGGTAGTTATATTTATTACCACCTTTGAGGTTGGATGCAGAGCCAACAGCATCACGGAACGGACCATAGAAGCTAGACGCATATTTCGCAGAGTAGGCCATGATGTTGGTGTAGATGTGACCATTGGCTTCTAAAGCCTGACGAATCGCGCCAATACGGCCATCCATCATGTCACTTGGTGCAATCACTTCGGCACCTGCTTCTGCGTGACTTAACGCTTGTTTAATTAAGCATTCTACAGTCTCATCGTTTAGCACATAGCCTGTTTCATCAATAATGCCGTCTTGACCATGAGTCGTGTATGGGTCGAGGGCACCATCAGTAATTAACACCATTTCTGGTAATTCTTTCTTAAGCAGACGACATGTGGTTTGGACTAAACCATCTTCATGCCATGCAGCTTCTGCGGTAAGGCTTTTATCTTCTTGAGGTGTTACAGGGAAAAGAGCCAGTTTTGATACGCCCAATTCCAGAAGTCTTTCAGCTTTTTTCAGTAACAAATCTGCCGACAAACGCTGAATGTTTGGCATACTTGGAATATCTTGGGTCTGATTTTGTCCCGGTAATACAAATACTGGATAAATCAAGTGATTGGTAGTGAGCTGTGTTTCGCTGACCATCGCACGCAACTGGTCATTTTTACGGATACGGCGCATGCGAGTGGCTGGAAATGCAGGACGATTGAACGTATAAGTCATAACAATCTCGATGTTCGGTATTACACTAGGATAGGTTGGCGGATATTCCATTACTGTCAACCGACTGCTGTATTGTAGCCCCATAATGCTGGATTTGTACAAAATTATGGGTGTTTATCATGCTTTTAAATTTAGGCAACATATGAGTGAAGAAAAGAAAAATTGGACTGGGAACATCCATTTAGGTGCAAAAACTGACCTAACTGTGGTTCTCAACCAATTATGTAAGGCGTTTAATAGCTCTCCTTTTTTTAAGCATAGTGGAATGATTATGCGTGTGGTGGACGGGCACATTGAAGGCTATATTGAGATGCAACCCAACCTGATTGGCAATTTGGCATTTCAGATTTTGCATGGCGGTGTTGCTGCAACTTTGCTCGATAGTATTGGTGGAATTGTGGCAATGGAACACCTCTATCGCCGTTCAACTCCCGAAACTTTAACTGAAACCATTAAGCAAGTGTCGCGTTTGGCAACAGTCGACATGCGTGTAGATTATTTAGCACCGGGGCGTGGTAAATATTTTATTGCACGTGCCGAAGTATTACGTTTAGGTCGTAAGGGCTGCACCATGCGCATGACCATGGTCAATGATGAAGATAAAGCGATTGCTGCCGGCATTGCTTCATATGCCTATTAAGCAATGAATTGAACCCTTTGAAAGCGCCAAGTGCGCTTTTTTTAGTGTATAAAAAGCAGAAATTTTTACAAAAACTTTGAGATAAACATTAATTTAATTAGAACGAACGCATTAGTTATAAATTTTTATTCTCATATTATGAGGTTTTAGCGTTAAAATTAGCTCCTTTGACAATGCGGTATGTCTTGTTTATAGAAAAATAAAAACTCTATAACAAGGTGTAGTGCGAGATTGATGGCAAAGCCAACTCATCTTTAGGAACATACCATGACTGATGCACAAAGCAATGTACAAGAAACAGTGCCAACAACATCTGCCTCGGATGAAACCAATCAAAACAAGCGCAAAAAATTTCTTGGTTTTTTTGCGCTGATTTTATTGATCGCCGCTATTTTGTATGCAATCTGGGCATTATTTTTAAATAATTCCGTGAGTACGGATAATGCCTATGTCGGTGCAGAAACCGCGCAAATTACTTCAATGGTGAGCGGACAGGTCGCTCAGGTTGTCGTAAAAGATACCCAAACGGTACATCGTGGTGACGTGCTGGTTCGTATTGATGACCGTGATGCCAAAATTGCATTGGCTCAAGCTGAGGCAGAACTTGCCAAAGCAAAACGCCAATACAAACAAACTGCGGCAAACAGTAGTTCTTTAAACTCTCAAGTTGTGGTGCGTGCTGACGAAATTAACAGTGCCAAAGCACAGGTTGCTCAAGCACAAGCAGACTATGACAAAGCTGCTTTAGAGTTAAACCGCCGTGCACAGCTTGCTGCCTCTGGTGCAGTGTCTAAAGAAGAACTGACTAAAGCACAAAGTGCAGTTGAAACAGCCAAAGCAGGGCTAGAGCTTGCTAAAGCTGGTTTAGCGCAAGCCTCTTCGAGCCGTAAAGCTGCCGAAAGTACTTTAGCTGCAAATGAAGCGTTAATTCAGGGTGTAAGCGAAACTTCGACACCTGATGTACAAGTTGCACAAGCACATGTTGAACAAGCTCAGCTTGATTTGGAACGTACCGTGATTCGTGCGCCAGTCGATGGTGTGGTTACGCGTCGTAATATTCAAGTCGGTCAACGTGTTGCACCGGGCACCAGCATGATGATGATTGTGCCGCTCAATGATTTATATGTAGATGCGAACTTCAAAGAAAGTCAGTTGAAAAAAGTCCGTCCGGGTCAGGAAGTCACGCTGACTTCAGATTTATATGGTGATGACGTTGAATATCACGGCAAAGTGATGGGCTTCTCTGGTGGTACAGGCTCTGCCTTTGCCTTAATTCCGGCTCAAAACGCAACAGGAAACTGGATTAAAGTGGTTCAACGCTTACCGGTTCGTATTGCACTTGACCCAAAAGAACTTGCTGAACACCCACTGCGTGTTGGCTTGTCGATGGAAGCAAAAGTCGACTTATCTGCGAAGTAAACGCTTATGAAAACGCAAACACCTTTTGCCGAACTAAGCGGTGGCCGTTTAATACTGGCAGCGTTTGTTATTGCCTTGTCGAACTTTATGGTCGTGCTCGATACGACCATTGCCAACGTATCTGTACCGCACATTACCGGTAACCTTGCTGTTTCAAGTACACAAGGGACATGGGTTGTTACGTCGTATGCCGTTGCAGAAGCGATTTGTGTACCTTTAACAGGTTGGCTTGCAGGTCGCTTTGGTACCGTTCGGGTTTTTATTTTTGGTCTGATTGGTTTTACCATTTTTTCTTTCTTGTGCGGCCTAGCAAACTCGTTAGGGATGCTGGTGTTTTTCCGTATTGGACAAGGTCTATGCGGTGGCCCGCTTATGCCACTCAGTCAAACCTTGCTGATGCGTATTTTCCCTCAAGAAAAGCATGCACAGGCGATGGGCCTATGGGCAATGACTACCGTCGTTGGACCAATCTTAGGACCAATTTTGGGTGGTCTGATTAGTGATAACCTGTCTTGGCACTGGATCTTCTTTATTAACTTACCGGTTGGGATTATTTGTGTTTTAGCGGCAATGCGTTTGTTAAGAGTGGCTGAAACAGAAACGATTTCTTTAAGAATCGACACAGTCGGTTTAGGTTTGTTAATTCTCTGGATTGGTGCGCTCCAGCTCATGCTCGACTTGGGGCACGAACGAGACTGGTTTAACAGCACCAGCATTATCGTTTTAGCTTTAACTGCCGCCATTGGTTTTGTGGTGTTCCTCATATGGGAGCTGACCGACAAGCACCCCGTCGTAGATGTCAAAGTCTTTAGGCATAGGGGCTTTGCAATCTCGGTACTGGCTTTGTCGCTTGGCTTTGGAGCGTTCTTTGGCAGTATTGTACTGATTCCGCAGTGGCTGCAAATGAACCTTTCTTACACCGCCACGTGGGCCGGCTATTTAACCGCAACCATGGGCTTTGGTAGTTTGACCATGTCACCGATTGTGGCAAAGCTTTCGACTAAATATGACCCACGTGCCCTGGCGAGTTTCGGTTTGATTTTGCTGGGTGGTGTGACCTTAATGCGGGCATTCTGGACCACAGACGCCGACTTTATGGCACTGGCTTGGCCGCAAATCTTGCAAGGTTTTGCTGTACCATTCTTCTTTATTCCACTGTCGAATATTGCGCTCGGTTCAGTACTTCAGCAAGAAATTGCATCTGCTGCGGGCCTCATGAACTTCTTAAGAACCATGGCAGGGGCGATTGGTGCTTCAATTGCAGTCACCGTGTGGGATGACCATGCCAAAGTTGCCCGTAGTGAAATGGTGTCAAACCTTCATACGACTGAAGTGCAAAACACACTTTTGCAAAATGGTTTTACGGCTGACTCGACGCTCGGAATTATTTCAAACCTTGTCGATAAAGAAGCGATTACCATGTCGGCAAACCATGTGTTTTTGCTGTTTGCGATTGTGTTTGTCTTTGCAGGGCTGGTCATTTGGCTGTGTCCAAAACCCAAACAGGTCAGTGGTATGCCTTCTCATTAAATATCAAAAAGCATCTCTTCGGAGGTGCTTTTTTTAGGCCAACTACAAAATGAGTGAGTTTATAAATAGCAGATTTTGCCTGTATTTAAAGAAATAAAGCATGCCAGAATTGGGCAAATCAGTTATAAAAGAGTGTGATAACAAACAAGGAGACATCACACAGAGCACAAAATAAACACCGCCAATCATTTAATATTATTAAAACTTTATTTTTATCAAAGATTAAAAAACTGAAGACCTGAAAACAAAGAAGCTTGTATGGCAATTGCATGGATAGGCAGGCGTATATATTGGAGTTATCACGTGAATAAAAGATATTCATTTTTGTTCAGTAGTTTATTAGCAGTCGGTTTATTACAAGGATGTGGAGATGACTCCTCGTCAGATCAGCCCAAGGATGATTCAAATACAACCCCGCCCAATTTAATTGTAGATAACGACCCCACCAGTTGTAGCAAACTGGCCCAAGATGGTTCAAGCGTGGTGGTCGGTTCAAACCAAAATGGTGACCCAGCAGCGCCTGAGGGTGCATCGGGTTATAGACTCGGTAACACGGTTAAGTACGCAGATAAATATATGGTGGTGGCAAACACGCCACTTGCGGTAAAAGCAGGTTGTGATGTTTTAAAAGCAGGCGGTAGTGCAGTTGATGCAGCCGTAGCAGTACAAGCCGTGCTTGGTTTGGTCGAGCCACAGTCGAGTACCATTGCCGGTAGTGGTTTTATGATGTATTACGATGCCAAAACCAAGCAAGTCACTGCCTATGATGGCCGTGAAACCGCACCAGCGGCAGCCAACGAATATTATTTAATTCGCCAAGATATATATGACCCAAATTCACCTGCACCAGTACCAAGTGCCCGCCGTAGTGGTCGCTCGATTGGTGTACCGGGTGTGATGCGTTTGCTTGAACAAGCACAAAAAGAGCATGGCAAACTCAAGTGGAACCAACTTTTTGGTGAAGCGATTGGTTTGGCTGACAACGGTTTCCGTATTCCGGGCCGTTTGGCAGATGCAATTGCAAGCAATGCAAACAATTTAGCGCTCGATGCAAATGCAATGGCAACCTATTTCTACCCAAATGGATCACCACGTAAAGTCGGCGAGACCATGACCAATAAAGCCTATGCCAGAACACTTGAAGCACTCGCTTCACAAGGGGCAAACGCACTACACACAGGTCCAATTGCGCAAGCCATTGTGGCAAAAGCAGGGCAAACCGTGGGTGATGACCCAGCAAAAACTCCAATTACCCCAAGCTTAATGACCTTGCAGGATTTATCGAACTATCAGGTGAAAAAACGCGACCCGATTTGTACGACGTACCGTGACCGTTATTATGTATGTACCATGCCACCTCCATCTTCGGGAGGAATAGCAGTTGCACAGACGCTGGGTATTTTAGAAAACTTTGATATGTCACTTTATCCACCTAAAAATCCTGAAAATGAAGGTGGTGTACCTGATGTCATGGGCGTACATTTAGTGTCTGAGGCAGAGCGTTTGGCCTACGCCGACCGCGATAAATATGTGGCAGACACTGACTTTGTTCGTTTGCCGGCACAGGGTATTCCAAGTTTTATTGATAAAAATTACCTCAAACAACGTGCCGCACTGATTAACCCGAACCAAAGTATGGGCGTTGCGCCAGCAGGTAATTTCAATACAGCAGCAGGTGTGGATACTACTGTTGAACACGGTACAACGCAGTTCACCATTGTAGATGCCTATGGCAATGTGGTTTCAATGACATCGACTGTTGAATCGAGCATGGGTTCATTCCACATGGTGGATGGTTTCTTGCTGTCAAACCAGTTAACTGACTTTAGCGCGAACCCTTATGACAGCACTGGGGCACTGGTTGCCAACCGTGTAGAAGGGGGCAAACGCCCACGCAGTACTATGGCACCAACTTTAGTGTTTAAAGGCACCACGCCAGATGAGTTTTATATGGCAACAGGTTCACCAGGTGGCGGTACGATCATTCAATATGTGGTTAAAACTTTGGTGGGTGCATTGGACTGGAACCTAAATGCACAGCAGGCGACTTCGCTTGTTAACTTTGGCGCGACCAATAGCAAAAACACCAATATTGATAGCTCGAATGTACAGCTTTCTTTAGTTGACCTCATTGAAGGCTTAAAAGCAAAAGGGCATGGCATCTCTAACACTGCGCAAACCAGTGGTATTTCAACGATTATGAAAGTAAATATAAATAATCAAAGTAAATACGCAGGTGGGGTAGACCCTCGCCGTGAAGGTATTGTGTTAGGTAATGGTGCCTTATAGACCACACTTTAGAAAAAGCTGTCATTTTTGGCAGCTTTTTTATGAGGCCCTTGAAAAAAACAAAAGGCTCTCCATTATGTAAATATGTTCATCAGTAGCAGACTGTTGATAAATTGCACAGCATTTTATTTTAGTTATGCTATGATGTTCAGACATTCATGGGGATGTTATTGGCTTCGACGCCGGTGATGAAACTCATAGATGCATGCCGAGAGCGCATTTTCTCTCGTAAATAAAATTTGCATTTTAATAGTCGCAAACGACGAAACTTACGCTCTAGCTGCCTAAGGGCAGTTTGTCCGCTTCCTAGAATACTTGTGGTTTAGGAACCCGACCGTAGCGCACGCACACAAGTCCGTATAGAGTCAAGCCTCGGGGCTTTATACCAAACTTAGAGGATCGCAACTTGTACCCTGTTCGTCGGGTCACTTGGTGTTAAAACAATAGACGATATCTAAGCATGTAGTATTCTCGAGCGTAGTGCTGGCGGACGCGGGTTCAACTCCCGCCATCTCCACCAAAATACTTTAAATAAATCAGCCACTTAATGTAAGTGGCTTTTTTATTGACAGGTTTTTGACAACTTCTAGTTTGCTTTAATTTTTACTTTCTAGTCTGATCTTTCATTTATTAAAAAAATTATTATGGGGTTTTATTGATCAATAATGATTCGAGTTTTATCTTCTGGTTTCATACTTTTGTTATTCTAACCTCGTCTAAATATATGGTATGAAAATAATTTTCTGTTTTGAATATTCTTATAAATAAAGTAGTTGTTGTCTGAAAAGATGATGAGTTAAATTGGGGGGGGAAATCTAGAGCTTTAATTTTTTAATGAGTAAATTCCTTTAGAGATTTTGGATGAGTTCAATTGCCATTACCATGCCACAAGCTGTAAGAAATACAGATGATAGAGCTATTGTTAAAATCGGCCTTTTTCCTTTTCTAAAATACGACAACACATATTGATATTAAATGAACTATTGGCACATACAACTACACCCAGACTCAAGATTAGACGTTGATACGATAAAAGCTATACTTATGAAAAAACAAGTTATAGGTATGGGTGAATATTGGGAAGACAAAAAAGGAAATTCAGTAATTGATCCTAAGCTTTTCAAAAATGATATGAAAATTGACGATGTTGTGATGGTTCGTGATGGAAGTACGCCAGTAGCATTAGTAAAAGTAAAGGGTGATGCTTATATAGAACACAATACAGACGATGAATTTGATTGGTTCAAACTTAGAAGACAAATTGAAATTCTTGGTTTTTACGAAGAAGATGAGAAAAATCTTCTTTATCAGATTTTAACAGCTTATGGTAAAAGTCATATACAAGCGCCAGGCACTTTAACCTGTTGTAACGGGTCTAATGCTACAAATAATTTTATTGTAAAGTGGTATAAGTTAAGGACTTATAAGAGACTAATGGAAAATATAAAACTGTCAGAAGAGCGACAAACTCACATCAAAGTACTTTGGAACAAATTTAAAAATGAAACAAAAGAGGAAGAAAAAAAATTTAATAAGGACGAAGTTGAGAAATTAATTTCTGAATGGAAATTATATAAGCATAAAATTTTAAATGACACATTGAGTTTGGATGACTACACAAACATTTTAGGAAGTTCCACAGCAATAATGCCCGGCGGATATTTATGTAACTTTTTAGAACGAACCACGAGAATTGTTTTAGGTTCTTCAAAGCCTGGTACAGCATTCAATTTTGAAGTGAAATTGAATGATGACAATTCTACTTATCATATCAAAAGTGTAAACAAGTCAAATGCTACTCGACAAGACGCGGAACTTTATTTTAATGAAAAAATAAAAGGTTTACTGAAAAGTATTGTCTCAAAAACTGATCCGTTAGAAAAAATATATTTGATTGAAAATTCAAATTACAGTGCCAAGCAAGTTTTAATGAAACTAGCTGTATTGGATAATTTATCGGACTTTCTCTATATCTACTCTACACAATGGTTAGAAGAACTATATAACGAGTTTATTGATAGTGATGCTGAAGAAATCTTTAGAAAAAACCATCAAGTTTGTCTTGTAGCAAAGAAACTTTTAGACGTAAATGAACAAGACAAAAACGAACTTGTTTTGCTTTCACGTTTCTTATGGCGTTTTGTAAATTCCAAATCGATTGCAGACACAAACAATCCTAATGTTATTCTTTATGGGCCGCCAGGAACAGGTAAAACATTTTCTGTAAAAAGTAGTTTAGATTTTGTTTGTCAAGGTGATACTTCAAGATATGAGGTTTTACAATTCCATCCATCATTTACTTACGAAGATTTTATTGAAGGTATTAAACCAAAAGGCGTTTCAAAAGATGGAAATATTCGCTTTGAGTTAGTAAATGGTATTTTTAAAAACTTTTGTATCAAAGCGAAAAAACACCCTGAAAAGGATTTTTATTTCGTCGTGGACGAAATAAACCGAGCAAATCTTTCAATGGTTTTTGGCGAAACTTTATCGCTATTGGAAAAAGATTACCGACAAGATACTGAAAATAAAAACCTGATTCGAACACAATATTCTGCGCTAATTGAAGATTTGATCAAAGAGGACAATAAATTTAAAGATTTAGCTTATGAAATTCACAACAATGAAGTGAAGTTCGGAGTTCCTAAGAATGTATTTTTTATTGGAATGATGAATGATGTGGATAAAAGTATTGATGCTTTTGATTTAGCACTCCGTAGACGTTTTAAATGGATAAGAAAAGATTGTGATTACGAAGTAATTGAAGAGGAGACACGTTTCAAAGGAAAAGATCAGTTCAATAATATTGGACTGTATGTCAAAGCCTGCGAAAAATTGAATGACTATATTTCTAAAGACTTAGGTTTGGGAAAATCATATGAATTTGGTCATTCATTTTTTATGAAGATTAGCGATATTGCTAAGCGTAAAGATATTACAAATAACAATATTGAAATTTTATTTAACTTGTATTTGCGACCAACATTGAAAGAATATCTAAGAGCCGTATTTGTGGAAAGCGAATTGGAAAGTAGGTTAGATGAAGCGTTGAATAAGTTCAAAGAAACAATAAAATGAAAATTAGTATTCCAGTCAATCATAATTTTTACGAAGAAGCCCCAATTTCAAACTTAGGTAAAGCTTTCGGAGTAAAACAGTCAAGCGTAAAAAACTTGCAAGAAATATTTTCGTCTGTTTATGAATTAAAACTTGGTGCAGAACAACTAAAACAGATCAAAGTATTTCATTTCAAAAGCAAACGTATTTTTGAGCAAGATGAAGAACGTCTAATTTTAAAATTATATTCAAAAGAAAAAGAAAAAGAAAAAAAATACTTTATTCAAACTGGTGTATATGCTGGAGTGCTTTTTTACAAAGGTTGTAAAATTAATATTACAACAAAATATGGCGACACTTTTCTAAAACGTATGCTTAACTTCGTAAATGATATTTACGTTGACAATGAGCCAATACAAGCAAAGACAGATGAAACCGAAAATCAGTTCTTGTTTATTATTGCTCATTTATTTATTCAGTCATTAGAAAAAGCGGTGGTTTTAGGTTTGCCACAACAATACCAAAAACAGCAAGAGCGAAGTCAAAAAGTAAGAGGAAGTATAAATTTTAATGATTACTTAAAAAGAGATATTCCATTTCAAGGAAAACTAACAACAACTTTCAGGGAACGAATGTATATTCAAGAAATCATTGATGTTTTATATTTGGCATTAAAGAAATTAGAAAGTGTTTTCGGCAAAGAAATTCACAGCCGTTTGCTTGGTTTAAGTCAATTTTTAAAACAACAATATTCTGGTCGTTTTGCGAGTTACGAAACAATACAAAGAGCCAAAACATACCAAACTATAAACAATCCAATGTATCGTGGTTTCAAAAAAGTTTTGGAGTATGCAGAAATAATTTTATTGAACAAAGACCTAATACCCGATAATGATAAGAAAAGTTTAGAGACAATAGGTTATTTGTTTGATATTGCAGAATTATATGAAATTTATCTTGAAAAACTTTTGAGTAGAAACTTTCCTGAATGGTCGGTAAGTGGACAAGTTGATATTCCAATTTACAAACAGCAATTTTATCGTAGATCAATATTTCCAGACTTAATAATGAAACATAAGGAAACAGGCAAAATTATTGTTTTTGACGCAAAATTTAAGAAAATGGAAATGCAAAATAATGACATTGATAGGTCAGATTTACACCAAATACATTCTTACTCGGGTTATTACCAAAATAACTTAATAGCAAGTGGTTTGATCTATCCATTATCAAAACAATTAGACGTTGAGAAGTCTTACTCTGAGACTTTATACGGTAACAATAATAATGATGTGTTATTTATAATAGATGGAATTTATGTTCATGAGACCCAAACAATGGATGATCTAATTGAAAGTGAAGATATATTTGTAAAACGAATAGCAGATTTGATAGGCAAAAAAGACATAACTATTTAACAAAAGTAACATCCCTATTTCTTTCTTGAAGAGCGTATTTAGAAACTCGGTAATTTGTAGTTATTATACTGACTGCGGCACGCCCTGCATTAATTAAAGCTTCTCTATCGCTATTTATCTGGGAATTTGCACAACCATTCATAAAAAGCATAAACAGAAGAGCACAGATAAATTTAACATAAGTTCTGCTTACTAACATTGTGTGGATCTCCGAGGAATTCTCTGAGTTGTTTTTATTATTTGAATCAGTTGGGGTAATTTACGTTAACTCACTTTAGAAAAAGCCTTCAACATTCAGGGCCTTTCCTCGCTTAGATTAATTTTTTACATTCAATATCATTTAACGGTGAATCAGTTTTCATGATGATTTTTTCAATTTTGGGTTGAAGTATCAAAGCCTCTTTTGAAAGTTCTTTCGCTTTAGCTGATATCCCACTTCCGCTTTTTTCTTTAAGTTTTATATATTTTTCAATGTATTTATTACTTACACATAATGAATCTAAAGCATCAATTGACATCTTACTTTTTTGACCCGAAGCCATTAAATCTAGATCATCATTAAGCTGTATGTCTAAAGAATCGTAAGTTGTATTGATTGCATACATTAAAAAAGTGGCATA
Organism: Acinetobacter sp. 809848; assembly: GCF_000581275.1. Classification (NCBI taxonomy): domain Bacteria; kingdom Pseudomonadati; phylum Pseudomonadota; class Gammaproteobacteria; order Moraxellales; family Moraxellaceae; genus Acinetobacter; species Acinetobacter sp. 809848. The sequence continues at coordinate 19,181 of NZ_JEXG01000022.1, read as the reverse complement.
ACTTAGCAACTGATCATTAGTTTCATTTACCTTGTTAGCTTCATTGTATGCTGCTTTATATAAAAACTTTGTGTAGTAAAGCTGGTTAAATTGGGCATAGAGTGATGCTTCATATGCTTGGGTTATGTCAGCTTCAGTAATTCCATGTTTTTGAGGGCGGACTTGGCTACATGCTACCGTTAAAAGAGACAATAAAATAATACAAAGTTTAGATTTCACAATTAATTAACCATTTCTTATTCAGGCAGGGAATAACTAGATTTAGCTATAACTAATTTATAAAATTAGCTATTAAAAGCTCCTTTTAATTGGAGCTTTATATAGTAATATTTAATTAATTTTCAACTATTTACAAACTTTCTGAAAAGTTGCTAGAGATTTGTCTTTGCTATCTCTTAACTTGATAATTTCATTTCTTGCTTCGTATAGTTGTTTAACACTTTTCTTGGTATCTTCGGTAATATTAGCTTTATATCGCTCATCCATATTATTTATATAGTTTTGCATGTAGACGGTCAGCCAACAGACATCGTTGAGGTCGGTATAATCAAACTTGTTCTTATCTAAGCCAGTTAACCAATTACCATATTCATCATTCAGTAGACTTTGTGCAGTTCTTACCTTTACAAAAGTATTTTTGAAAATAATCTCTTTTAGAGCTGGCTCTTGTTTTACGTCTTTATTGGCTTCCAAAATCAACTTTCTATTATCAGTAACGTAATTCTTGAAGTCCTTTTGAATAAATGTATCTACATCCTCTTTTTCAGATGCTTTACATCCATTGAAGCCAACCAAAAGAAGCGGTGCTAAAAATATTAATATCGTTTTCTTCATATTATTACTCGTGACTAGAAACTACTAAGTGGCGGTGTATATTGATATTGTCGTATAAACTGCGATACGGTAGCACTATCATAAGGACGACCAAATACTTTCTTATACATATTCTCATTAATTAGATATGGTCCATTATTCTCATGGATGGCAATAGCATTCCCCGCTAAAACAGGCTTGTTTGCATTGGAAAGGGCAAGATCAATAACTTCACCAAAGTTTTTCTTAGCAATTGCCATACGTGCTGTAAAAGAATCTTTAGTAAGTTCTCTAATAAAAGTTGAGCCTTCATTTAAGGAATGCTTTTGAGCATACATCGTAAACTTAAGATACATCATTGTATGAAAAGAATATCTTTCTAAAACTGATTCACTAAACTGACGTAAATCATACTCAAGCCCAAAACGAATTGCTAAATCGTGTTCAAAAGGTATTCTGTTTTTAACACCATCCCATTGACCTTGATCCATCATAAAGGTGTAAGGCACTGTAGTGTGATAATTAAGAATTTTAACAATGCTATTGCATAATAATGGATCTAATAATTCATCTGCATGACAGACTTTAACTTCATTATCTAAAGATGGAATTAATGTTGGTGAGAAAACTCTATCTTGTGCCATTTTAAATCCTTACAGTGGAGGTAACGGTTTAGAAGCATCAATGGTCTGAAACTCTACTTCATCTGGTGAGTCAGCATTGATGACATGGGTTTTACCTTCTTTATCCGTCCAACCGGTTTCTACTTTTCCATCCTTCTTGTAAATAATTGAATAGGGAATTTCACTAAAAACTTTTTGGGTCTTTTCATCCTTTAATTGGAACTGAATACCATATTCTTTAGATTTGTCTTCCACAAAGCTATCTTGAGTTTGAGCTTTACTCGCTGGCGAACTTTGAACAGAACCACCGCCATTGTCTTGAACTACTAAGTTTTGTTGAGGTAGTAATTTACAGCCACAGGAAAGAGAGTCGTTAACACGGGCAGCAGCTTTACCAAAGATTTGCATATATGGGTCGCCAGACACAATGGTTGCAACAACTTTATGAGTGGGGCAGGTAGCTTTGTCACCGACACAAGCAACGGGAATCCCGTCGACTAGGAACATACTGTTCCCTGAAATTACTTGACCACCGCCACTAGTGGGGCAGCCTATTGTTATATATGGTGTTGCCAAACTTATTCCTTCTTATCTTTATGAAGTGCCAAAATCATACCAAAGAGGGGGTAGACAATACTGTATAGTTTTATTGTTTAGTAGAGTTAACTTATTTCTCAAGGCCCCCGTGCCACAACAGAACTTTAATTTTTTGCGCTGATTTAAAGTTATCCACCATTGCGACACAGAGATAAGGGAGCTAAGCCAAACGCTTAGCCCATGTCTTCTTTATCGCACCGCCGCATTACACTAAAAAATGTAGGAGCAAAGTCCTGTGGGAGAGCAGGACTTTGCAAACTGACATGTTCTAGATGTTGCATGAGCTTAGGTGAATACACTTGTTCAAGCCGTTGGTAAATACAGTCGCAACTGGCTTGGGTGTGCCCACCCGACAGGCAAATTTTTTCAAAATCCTGCTGTGTGTGAAGGTCACAACCTGAAACGCTGTAATCGCCGATCATAAGGCCTAACACCAAAATAGTTTTATAAAATTTCATATTATTCTCGTAATGATTGGGGATATATCAATGAGAAAAAATAAACCGCTATATTTTAAGTTTTAAAATCATTTTTAGAGGCAATAGTTAACCCGCCTATAAAAGCAATAAAATAAAATGACTTAAATTTTAAAATAAAAATAATTTATAAATTTGAAAATTTAGATAATAGAAAACCTAAATTTTAAATAAATAAAAAGTTTATAAGGGAGAGGGGATTAATCTAAAAAAGGTCATGGTCAACTCCTTAAAATTTATGGAGCTCTACCACCAAAAATCACCGTCAATTGATTCTGGTGGTAGAACGAAAGGGGGTTGACAGACCGGACATACAGAACCAGCACACCCAAAGGTGTCCCCCTTCCGCCCTACCGCAACATGAGGGGGACGGTGGTTTTCACACAAATTTCTCCCTCAGAAGGATAAATCTGATGTGCTGTATGTAAAAACGGTCTGTCAAAACCGACTGGCAATGTAGGCCAGCGAGACCATAATAATCATAAGTTTTTAACAGGTCAATTCAATTTAAATAAAATATTATAAAAAATTAAAATATAAATTTATATTTTAATTAGACTCAAAAGTTTATCGATTTAAATCGGTAAATTAATGAAAATAATAAAGCTAAACTAAACGTTTAGCCTGCTCTTAAAATGTATAACGGTAATTAATTAATACTCGGTGCTGGTCCCAATCTTTACGGGTCATTCCATTTATTTTTTCACCTAAGTTTGCATTTTCAAAAAAACAAATCAGAAATAAAAGTTTAAAAAATCTTGATCGAAGTTTTGAAGGCATCGCTAGTCGTTTGCTTAATCCCTTCTCTAATTCAATCTATCTAAATATAGCTTTAAAAATAAGCAAAAGATTGAGAGGGACGACATGTATTGCCGCTGAACATGTATGGCTATAGCATTTCAAAAGTATTTCTAACACAATACGCATCGAAGAAATTTGAGGTTCAACATTGTGATTACGGGCGAGATTAAAAGTAAAATTGACCAAATTTGGAATGCTTTCTGGAGTGGTGGAATTTCTAATCCTCTAGAAGTCATGGAGCAAATGACATATTTACTGTTTATTCGCCGTCTTGATGAAATTCAAACTACAAAAGAAAGAAAGGCGAATCGTCTTAAGACTGTTGTTGAACAACCAATTTTCAAACCAGAACAAGATCACTTACGTTGGTCTAAACTCATCCATTTAGGTGATCCAGCTAAGTTATATAAAACGGTTGCAGAAGAAGTCTTTCCTTTTATTAAAAACTTAGGCCGTGATGACGATACTACTTATAGTCATCACATGAAAGATGCCCGTTTTACTATTCCTAATCCTGCATTATTAACTAAAGTGATTGACCTTTTGGCAGATGTGCCAATGGATGATAAAGACACTAAAGGTGATGTTTACGAGTATATGCTCGGTAAGATTGCTTCAGCAGGTCAAAATGGGCAGTTCCGGACACCTCGTCATATTATTAAGATGATTGTGGAATTAATGCAGCCTAAGCCAACCGATACTATTTGTGACCCAGCTTGTGGTACGGCCGGTTTTCTTGTGGCAGCAAGTGAATATCTTAGTCAACATTATAGTACTGAGATTTTTGCTAACTCTGAAGCAGTAAAACGCTTTAGTGAAGAAACTTTCTTTGGTTATGACTTTGACAGTACCATGCTTCGAATTGGTTCAATGAACATGATGCTACACGGCGTCGAAAACCCAAGTATCGAAAATCGTGATTCATTAAGCGAAGCACATTCACATATTGAAAGTAAGTACAGCCTAATTCTTGCTAACCCTCCATTTGCGGGTAGTTTGGACTATGAAAGCTGTGCCAAAAATATTCAGGCGATTGTTAAAACCAAAAAGACTGAATTGCTGTTTTTAGCTTTGTTCTTACGCTTACTTAAAACAGGTGGGCGCGCTGCGGTGATTGTGCCTGATGGTGTGTTATTTGGTTCATCTAAAGCGCATAAAGATTTGCGCCAAAAGATTGTAGAAGAGCAAAAGCTCGAAGCGATTATTTCGATGCCGTCTGGTGTGTTTAAACCGTATGCAGGTGTTTCCACTGCAATTATGATTTTCACTAAAACTGAATCTGGCGGTACAGATAAAGTTTGGTTCTATGACATGCAGGCAGACGGTTATTCACTAGATGATAAGCGTAATGAACTAGATGCGTCTAAGCATGAAAATAACAATATTCCTGACATCATTGCCCGTTTTAAAAATTTAGATGCTGAAATAGACCGTAAAGCGACTGAACAAAGTTTCTTGGTAGATAAAGACGATATCGCTGCCAATGGTTATGATTTATCAATTAACCGTTATAAAGAAGTGGTGTATGAGCAAGTGCAATATGAAGCACCAAGTAAGATTCTGGCAGACTTAGACTTGCTTGAGCAGGAAATTCTAAAAGGAATGGATGAGCTTAAGGAGATGTTGAAGTGAGCTATCCCTTAATTCCTTTAGGTCAATTAGCAAAATTTATTAATGGAGATAGAGGAAAAAACTATCCGTCTAAAGATTCTTTTGTGGATGCAGGGATTCCATTTATCAATGCTGGTTGCCTATCTGACCGATGGTTATTAGATTCTTCTAAGTTTAATTATATTTCTGCAGAATCTTATGATCGTTTGAGTAGTGGCAAAATTCAAAAGTATGACATTTTATTTTGTTTAAGAGGTTCTGTAGGAAAATTTGCTGTTATTCGTGATGATAATAAAGGGGCTTTAGCCTCTTCATTAATAATTTTGAGAAGTAATGAAAAAGTTGATGTTGAATACTTAAAACATTATCTAGCAAGTTCTTTATGTTCCAGAGAGCTAGATAATTATCAAAATGGTGCTGCTCAACCAAATTTGTCTGCAAATGATTTTAAAAAGTTTTTAGTACCACTCCCAACACTTACAGAACAACGCCGAATTGCAGTAATTTTAGATCAAGCGGATGAACTGCGCCAAAAACGTCAGCAAGCGATTGAAAAGCTAGATCAGCTTTTACAAGCCACTTTTATTGATATGTTTGGGGATCCTGTAAGTAATCCTAAAGGATGGGATAAAGAAAAAATGGATGCTCTTATGACTATTGTTCGTGGAGGGTCACCAAGACCAATTGAGAATTTTTTAGGCGGTACTTATCCATGGATCAAAATTGGTGATGCTACTAAAGGTGACGATTTATTTATTACCAAAACCAAAGAAGCAATTACTGAAGAAGGCTTACATAAAACAAGATTATTACCTGAAGGAAGTGTAATTTTTGCGAATTGTGGAGTAAGTCTTGGGTTTGCACGTATCTTAAAAATTCAGGGGTGTATTCACGATGGTTGGTTAGCATTCCAAGATATTAGTGAGGATAAAATCCATAAATTATTTTTGCTAAAGGCTCTTAATTCCATTACTCAATATTTTCGTGACACAGCTCCAGATGGGACACAACCCAACTTGAATACAGCCATCATGAAAAATTTTGAATTAATTATTCCACCAATGGATTTACAACTTAAGTTTATAGCTATAGTGGAATCCATTGTAAAGCAAAAGAAAATATTGGAAAATTCAAATATTCAATTTTTTAATCTATTCGAATCATTACAAAACCAAGCATTTAGTGGAACTTTATAAATAATTAATTTAAAACTTGAGGGTATATACATGAGTAATTTCTCGTTTCTAGAACCTGACTTTAGCAGTTTGGCAGCTACCGCCAAAGAAGCTGAAAAGCTCGTGTATATTTCACCTCAAGCTTCCTTGATGTTTGCCCGAAACTCTTTAGAAAACTTGGTATTTTGGTTATATCAATATGATAAAAAATTAAATCAGCCTTACGATGCTTCTATTTATAACTTACTGAATGACGTTAAGTTTAAAGACCTTGTCCCGCCCTATATTTGGGATAAAATGGACAATATTCGCATGGTCGGCAACAGTGCTGTGCATGGGAAAAAGTTTAAACAACTAACTACCGAAGAAACTGTAAAACACATCAGCCATTTATTTTTAATTTATGTCTGGTTTGAACGTAATTATGGTTCACCTTCAAAAGATCGTTCACAGCAAATTTTATTTAACCCAAAATTAATCCCAAATACTGACAGCACTCAGCAAATTGCAGCTAATAAAGAGCAATTACAAAAAGAAGCTGAAGCGAAAGAAAAGGAGTTTGCTGAAAGACACAAGGCGCTACGTGAACGTGAACAAAAACTTTTTGAACAATCTGCAAGTTTAGAAGAACGCGAAAAATTACTTGCTAATATTGATGCTGACCTTGCTCAGAAACGAGCTGAAGTTGAACAAGCCAAAATTGCTAATAGTCAGATTATAGACAACACCGATTATAAAGAAGACGAAACCCGTAAACTTAAAATTGACTTACTTCTTGAAGAGGCAGGTTGGGAAATTGGCAATACCGTACGCGAAGAAGTACCCGTTACAGGTATGCCAAACTCATCAGGTAAAGGCTCAGTTGATTATGTGCTTTATGATGCTGACGGCTTACCCTTAGCGCTTGTTGAAGCAAAACGTACATCTGTCAATCCTGATATTGGACAACAACAAGCAAAGCTTTATGCGGATTGTTTAGAACAACAAACAGGGCAACGGCCTGTAATTTTCTATACCAATGGCTACAAAACTCGAATTTGGAACGATGTGCAGGGCGGCCCGCCACGATTAGTCCATGGATTTTATACTCAGGCAGAACTTAAACGGCTTATTGAGCGACGTAAGAATAATCCTGATTTAAGCAGCTTTCCCATCAATACAGAAATTGTAGAACGCTATTATCAGACTCGTGCAATTAAAGCCATGCTGGCAGCATTCCAACGTAAAGAACGTGCTGGTTTGCTCATTATGGCAACAGGTACAGGAAAAACTCGTACATCGATTGCCTTAGTTGATGTATTGATGAAAGCTAATGTGGTGCAAAAAGTACTTTTCCTTGCTGACAGAACATCATTAGTTAATCAAGCAACTAATGCTTTTAAAGCCAATTTACCCGATGCTGCACCAGTAAACTTAGTCGATAGTAAGAACCAAAACGGACGAGTTTATCTTTCTACCTATCACACAATGATGGGCCTGATTGATGAAATGAATGCAGATGGAACCCGTAAATACAGTACAGGTATGTTTGACCTGATTATTGTTGATGAAGCACACCGTAGTGTTTATCAAAAATTTGGTGAGATTTTTAACTACTTTGACAGTTTATTAGTTGGTTTAACTGCAACACCGCGAGATGAAGTGGATCGTGATACTTATGCACTGTTTGGTTTAGAAAGTGGTGTCCCAACCGATTACTACGATCTCGATCAAGCTATTGCTGATGGTTATCTAGTACCACCAAAGGCCTATTCAGTTCCTCTTAAATTCATGCGTGAAGGCGTGAAATATGATGAACTTTCAGAAGAAGAAAAACAGCATTGGATTGAATTGGACTGGGAAGGAGGAGATGTACCGGAAGAGGTTTCAGCATCCAAACTTAATAAAGAACTATTTAATACGGGTACAGTCGATAAGATGCTTCGACACTTAATGGAAAATGGCATTAAGGTAGAAGGTGGTGATCGGTTAGGAAAAACAATTATTTTCGCCGTAAATCAAAATCATGCTAATTTCATTGCCGAGCGCTTCGACAAAAACTATCCGCAATATGATGGTAAATTTGCACGTGTAATTACTCACGCAACTAAGTACGCGCAAAGTTTAATTGATGGTTTTAGTAAAAAAGACCTACCAGACCCGCAAATAGCTATATCTGTGGATATGCTTGATACAGGTATTGATGTACCTGAAGTGGTTAATCTGGTGTTCTTTAAAGCGGTACGTTCTAAAGTCAAATTTATGCAAATGATTGGGCGAGGTACACGACTGTGTAAAGAGCTATTTGCACCAGAACAAGATAAAAAAGAATTTTATATTTTCGATTATTGCTCAAACTTTGAATATTTTAATGAAAACCCTGAAGGTGCTCCAGTTTCTACGACTGAACCATTGGGACAGCGATTATTTAAAGCACGATTAAATATTCTAAGTTTATTGAATACCAAAGATTTTGATACTGAAGAACTAAAAAGCGTACAGCAAGATATTCGTCAAAGCTTACAGACAGAAGTGAGATCGATGAACAATGAGAATTTCATTGTGCGGTCTGAACTCGAATATGTTGAACATTTCAAAAATGATGATGCTTGGAATAATTTAGATGATCTATCTATGGGCATATTACGCGAGCATATTTCAAAATTACCAAATGAGCTTGAGGCTGAAACCTTAGAAGCAAAGTTATTTGATATGTTGTGTTATAACCTTGAACTTGCAGTATTAGCAAAGAACAATAAAGCAATTCAAACGTATGCTAATAAAGTGATCGAAGTCGCATCTAAGCTAGAGACTAAAGAAAATATTCCTGTTGTTGCTGCACAAATCACTTTAATTCAAGAAATTCAAACTGCTGAATATTGGAAAGATATTACACTTCCAATGCTTGAATCGATGCGTAAACGTATTCGTGGCTTGGTAAAACTGATAGAAAAATCCACCTCTACCATTGTTTATTCCATGCTAGATGATGAAATTGGTAATGCAGTAGAAATTGATATTCCTGTCGTTTCTAGCGGTGTCAATCTTGCACAATATCGTAAGCGCGTTGAAAATTTTATTAAGGCAAATGAAAACCATATTACTATCGCAAAATTAAAACGTGGCCTAGCATTAACTCCGACTGACTTAATTGAGTTAGAGCGTTTTGTCTTTGAAGCGCAAGAAGTCGAGAGTAAAGAAAAATTTGAAAAGTGTTTTGGTACAGAAAAGTCTTTAACTCTCTTTATCCGTTCTCTAGTGGGTTTAGATCGGCAGGCAGTACAAGAGGCATTTTCAAATTATTTACATGGCACTACATATAACGAAAAACAAATCCGTTTTGTAGGGATGATTATTGACCATTTAACTATGCGTGGAACTTTAGAAGCATCTCAACTTTATGAACCTCCATTCAATCAGATTCACTATGAAGGTATTGATGGTGTTTTTGCTGATAGGGATGCTGACAAGATATTTGGCGTTGTTGAAGCATTTAATCAAAGTGCGGTAGCGTAATATTTTTATTTAAAAATCATGATTATGACCAGTGTTTTTACATAGTAATAATCATGATTTTGCAACCTAAACGTTTAGCCTGCGCTTAAAATGTATAACGGTAATTAATAAATACACGGTGTTGGTCCCAATCTTTCCGAGACATGCCATTTATTTTTTCACCTAGGTTTGCATTTTCAAACTTCGACTCATAATGTAAAAATGAATAACGCACATCTAAGTTTTTCACCCACGGCAAGGCATAACTCACAGTAAAGTCAAAGTAACGCTCTTTACCCTCAATATCACTGCTGATGTTACTTTGGTGAGCGCCAAAGCCATAAATATACTTCGCTTCGGTTTTTAAACCTTTCACGTAGTCTTTCCAATTATATTTCAAGCGCAGGGCAACCACAGTTTCATCGTTATTGGTAAAATCAGGGCCAATGGTCGCAGAGGTCGGAAATGGGTTGGTGCCGTGGTCTTGCGTTAAAACCGAGTTGCGGGCCGAGTGCACGGCAAAGTTATCTTCAATCCAAAAACCATCAAACTTTGAAACGGCAATGCCACCTTCGATGTTATTTTTGGCGACATTTACATCGACAAAATAACCATTTCCACGGTTGTTAATGTCTTGGCCTTTGATACAGTCCAGCTCGGACTCGGCACCACATTTAAATAGCTTGCCATCGTCATGCGAGAAAAAAGCACCTGTGTTGAATGTCCACATAAGGCCATGCATCGGCAATTTATATTGAGCAATCGCCCCATACTTTTTTAAATAATCTTTGCTATTTAAATATTCGGCATTCAGGCTCCAGTTTTTGTACTGATATTTGGTGCCAAGCAAACCGACATAATCAATGCGCTCGTCATTTTCAGTCACCAGTTTTTCAAAAGAGTCCATGCTGCGCGGTTTCCAGCGGTCATAGTAAGCTATGTAAGTCTGTAGCTGATCATTCAGTTGAAACTGCCCACTCGCACCCGAAAAAGTGTCGGGCACCGCGCGGTTATTGGTGCTTTTAAGTAGCAGCGAGTCTTGCAACTGACGGCCTAATTTAATTTCCCCTTTATCGCCGAGTTTTGCCTTGATATAGAGCTGCCCTAAAGTTGCAAAGTTTTGGTCGAGCTTGCCGTTATTTTCGACCTCTAAAAGCTGAGCGCTAGGCTTGCCAGAGTCAAATAACTTGGTGACTGCATAGAGTGAGCTATCCACCCCAAGCCAGTCCCACAAGTAAGGTGACTGATAATTTAACTCAAGCCCTAAAGCACTTTGTTCATATTCACTCGACGAAGGCGAAGGGTTAGCAAGCGTGGGGTGGGCAGTGCCTTCATCGTTCCAGTAGCGGGTGTTAAGTTTTAATTCTAACTTGCCAAATTCTTGAGGAAGCTCTGCATAAGCGTTGCTCACACTGCCTAAACCAATACAGCCCCATAGCAAATATTTATTCATTTTAAATTCCTTTTTTAAGCATGAATAAGCCCTTTGCCTAACGCTGGGTTAGGCAAGCTTTTTTATGAAATGGATGAATTAAGGAGAGAGTTTTTCGAGCACTTGGCCTTTGGTTTCAATGGCAAACAAGAAGGTCACTAAGCCACCAATCAGCGCCACAACGGCCAGCACACTAAACACATATTGAATGCCGTAACCACCAACCACGAGGCCGACCATAACCGGTCCAATTGCAGAGCCGGCGCGGAGCCAAGCGGTACTAAACCCGATGCCCATCGCACGTAGGCGAGTTGGGTAAAGTTCAGCAGCGTAAAGGTATAAAGAGAATGAAATAGTCTGCAAAATGGCATAGCTAATCGTTGCGAAAATTACAACCTCCATCGCCGATTTTGCACCTAAAACCGAGAGGCTCATGAGTGGAATGATTGCCAAGAAAAACGCTGCACTGTACCAAGGACGGCGGCCGACTTTATCAATCATTAAGGCACAGATAATTGAAGCAATCACACCTACGCCCGAAGTAATCCAGCCGTAACCCAAACTGGTTTGAAGCGATAGGCCAAAGTGTTGTTTGTAAAGAGATGGCAGCCAAGTCACCATGGCATTGTTCACCATGTACACGCAAAACCACATGCCCCATAGGGTAAAGGTTCGTTTGCGGTAAATACCACGGAACAGCTCACGCCAGTCGGTTTTTGCCATGCCTTGTGGGTTAATTTCTTTAACCACTGGTTCAGACAAAGTTTTACCGCTTTTAATAGCACCGTCTTCAAAGCTTTTGACGACTTGATCGGCTTCTTTAAAACGACCTTTTGAAGCAAGCCAACGCGGTGACTCAGGCAAGAAAAACCGTAAAGGAATGACCAGTAAAGATGGAATTAGGCCCACAATAAACATGACTTTCCAGCCGTAAATTGGCATGAGGAAAAATGCCGCCATGCCTGCAAACATAAGACCGAGCGGGAACAAAACTTCATAGAGCAAGAAAAACTTACCGCGCTTTTCTGCACCAATAAACTCATTAATATAGGCACTTGCAACAGGCACTTCACCACCTGTGCCAACACCTTGTAAGAAACGGAAAATTAACAGCGACATTCCGCTCCAAGCAAACAGACAAGAAATGTCCATTGCCACAAACAGTAAAATGGTAAAAGACAGCACTTTTAAACGACCGACTTTTTCGGCAAGAGAACCAAAGAAGATTGCACCGACCAGTTGCCCGACATAGCCCGCAGCAATGATCGCGCCGACGTAGGCAGGCGTCAGGTGCCATTCGGTAATGAGTTGGGGTAAAGCAAAGGCAATTGCTAGAACAGTATAAGCGTCAAAAAAGGTCGCGATACCAATGGTAATTCGCATAAATTGCAACCGACCAGTGACGGGTAGCCGTTCGAGTCTTGCAATAATTTCCGCATTTTTTTGATGATGACTAATTTGTTCTACATCCGCTAGATTTGTCATCTTCTATCTCCTTATTACTACATTCCTCGTAGTTTTGTTGTTCTATTTCGCACTACCTGTTCACCACAGTTTGCATGCTTTTTATTATTGTTTTTAAGAGACATGCCCGATGTTTGGCCTCAGGCAGCGTACAGGAAAAAAAGGCTAGCGTACATGCTAGCCCGAATAGAATTTAAGCAACGGCTTGGGTTAAATCGACCTTGCCAATTCCGGCTTGACGCATTGCATCATGAATTTCTTGCTCAACACCATCTGCCAGTGGAAGCAGTGGCGAACGCACAGTGGCATGGTCCAAAATTCCGCGAGCAACCAATGCATGTTTAAGCGCGACCGTACCTTCCATGTGTGAACCGCGGTGATAAACATTGCGAGTCACTGGTAATAATTGATCGTGAATCGCACGTGCTTTAGCATAATCTTTAGCTTTACCTGCTTTAATCATTTCAATTAAAAGTTCAGGGGCAATGTTGCCGTAGCCAACCAAAGCACCGTCTACATCAAACATGGTGTGAAGCAAATATTCATCGTGGCACGTCAACACCTGTAAGTCTGGACGTTCACGGCGAATAATCGGAATTTCGACATCCCAGCGGCGCATATTACGCACACCATTTTTCATGGCAAATACGCCTGGCTGTGCAGAAATATCGAGTAGAGTCTCTAGGTCGTAAGTGGCCTTCGTTGCATCTGGATATTGGAATAAAATAGATGGCAAACCACTTTCTTCATAAATTGCTTTATAGCGGTCTTGTGGTGCGCCTTTTTGATAGCCAAAACGCAACCAGCCGTGTGAAGGGTAAATCAAACCTGCCGAAGCACCCGCGCTGACTGCACGTTTTGCTTCTTCTGCTGCAACCGAAGTACCTTCGAGTGTAATCCCTGCGATTACCGGAATTTTGTCATCTACCGATTTAACAAAGCTTTCGATGACCTGCATTTGTTCTTTTTGCGACAAGAATGTTCCTTCACCTGCATGCCCAAGAACAACCAAGCCTTTCACACCATCAATACTGCCTAACCAGGAACCTAAACGTTGAATTGCATTATGGTCTACTTGTCCGTCACGGGTAAAAGGAGTCACAGGTGCTGGGGTTAATCCACGTAAATCTAAACTCATAATCGTACTTCCTATACAGTGTAATTAAATATTCTCTGGTTCTTAATCTGACTTAAATCGTGTTGTAGAGAACATGATTGGAGTATAGAAATAGGTGAGCTATGTAGGAATTACCAATTCTTGAATTTCAGTTATACTGAAAATGTATGGCTCAAAATGCTGCCTATTTACGATTTAGGAAGAATCGATGAATTATGAATTATGGAAAATATTTTTAGACGCGGTGGAGCTGGGTAGCTTAAGCAAAGTCGCCATGCTTCATAACACCAACCAACCGCAAATCAGTCGGCAAATGAACGAGCTTGAGGCGCAATGTGGTGGTCGTTTATTTAACCGAACTGGACGTGGTGTCGAGCTGACCGATTTAGGCCAGCATTTACTTCCTAAAATTCGTTCATGGCTAAACGTAACCGATCAACTCAATAATGAAATTTTGCACTCGACCGATACCCCGATCGGGACGGTTCGTATTGCCAGTTTGCCGTCTACTGCACATCCCTTGTTATCGACTCTGTATAAAGTGCTTCAAGAGAAATATCCCCTAATTAAACTGTCAGTCCGTGAAGGGCAAGGTGTACATTTAGAAAAATGGCTTGAAGATGGTAGCGTCGATTTAGCCATTCTCTATCGGTTTAACCCGACACCTAAACAGGGCGATGTGTACCTTACCGAAGCCGATACCTATTTGGTCGGCTGCGAAGGCGATGTGCTCACTCAGGCTAGTGAAGTCGAGTTTAAAGAGGTAAGTCAGTTACCGCTGGTCACCTTTTGCAGACCAAGTAACTGGCGTAATTTTTTAGACCATATGGCTTATGAAAATGGGGTAGAGTTGAATATTGTGTTTGAAGCCGACTCGATTAGTTTGCAAACCCATTTGGTTTCCGAGTCTCGCATGTATACCATGCTGGGGCCGCAAGCGTTAAAGAAGGCCAGCCAATACACCTCAATTCAAGCCGCAAAAATTATTAATCCCGCGCTAAAGCGTTATATTTCTTTGTCTATTTCTAAGCATGGCTATTTAACGCCTGCGTGTAAGGCGGTGATGGAGGAAATTAGAAATCTTGCTGATTTGCTTTAAAAAAACTTGTAACTTTATGACTGGCACTGTTGCATCGTTCGAAGCATCGTTTTTACAAAATCACGCGGCACTTCTGGGCTTTGTAGACTTAACTTTCCAAGCTTATGCATGAGTTTTGGGGAATATTGGCGTTCTAAACGGTGATAAATACACAGACAGGTCGCGCGACTATGTCCAGCGGCTACGCATTTTAAATAAAAGTCTCGGTGTGCATTACTTTTATAGCCAGCAGAGGCAATTGATACAAATAATAATCCACCCAAAAAAACTGAAAAATTATAAAGAGACATATTCCTTCTCGTCATTGTTGTTTTCTTTATCAATCACTCAGCACAACAGCCGTTTGTGCAAAATATTGGCGAAACTTGCGGCTTCATCATAGTTAGAACAGTTTTAGAGGTCAAATTGATTTGGTGATAAAATGACTAAATAATTTTTGGAGATAAGTTTCAGAATTTAATAAATATTTTTAAATAAAAATTTAAGATTATTTTATTTTTAATTAAAATCGATAAATATTATGAAATTACATTTATTCAATTAAGCAAAAGCTTATTTTAAGATAACTTTTTAATACAAAAATATTATTATATTTAATTGTTTGATTTTAATTAAATTTATTGAAATTTAACATGTTTCTTTGTTTGAGCTTATTGTATCTGTTTGTTAACATAATTAAGTCAATTCGTGGTTAAAATAACAATGTTGAATAATATTTTTGATTTCTTAGACAAGATTGGTTTTGCTTCACAAAAACGGGCTCTACATATTTATTTTACTAATTCTGAAATAAATAATCAGGTTTTTTTACAACGTATTGATGGCTTTCATTCTATAAATGAAGGGCTTTCTGCTGAGCTTATTTGCTTATCAATAAACCCTTATATTTCTTTAAAACAATTTATTGGATCCCAAGTTGCCGTAGAACAAGTAACAGATTCAGGTAAATTATTTAGAACTACAGGAATTATCACAGGGGCGAGTCAAGGGCAAAGTGATGGCGCACTTTGTTTATATAAACTGACTATGCAAGATGCGACAAGTTTATGGCACAAACGACGTAATAGTCGGGTGTTTATGAATAAAAGTGCAGTAGAAATTATTGAGATTATTTTTAAAGAATGGCAAAACAAAAGTTCTTTATTTGCCACAAGTTTACAACTAGATAGCAGTGGCTTAACTAAGAATTATGATATTCGACCTTTTTCTATGCAGTCGAATGAAAGTGATTATGCGTATTTAACCCGTCTCATGCGGGAAGAGGGTATCAACTGGTTAATTGATGAATCAGAGTCTATGGTCTTGAGTAATAGCCAGACGATTGAGCCTCAAAAACTACGCCTTATTGATCATAATAATGAATATAAAGTCTTAGAGCGTCGAGCTATTCGCTATCATAGAAGCGATGCAACTGAACAAAATGACAGTATTACCAGTTTTATTGCACAAAGACAGCTGCAGCCCACGGCAATCCATCTTCAACGTTGGCAAGCAGATAACTTAAGTCAAGAAGATGCAAGTGGTAGTGTTTTAAGCGCACATCAGCATAGTTCACAACGTGATAATGAAAGTTTAAGTCTTGAACAGGCATGGACAATTGCACCTGCTTGGATTACGGACTTAAACGGAGAAGATCAGGCAACCACTTCAAGCAATAGTCAGATTGAAAAACTAAATAAACAATTAAATCAATATCAAGCTTTGCAGGCAAAGTATTTTATTGCTCGAAGCAGCGTACGAGATGCTCAAGTTGGTTATTGGTTCAAGTTAAATGAACATCCTGAACTTGAAAGAAATCATGAAAGTTCTGATAAAGAATTTTTGATTTTAAGTAAGCGGTTTTATAACCAGAACAATTTACCAAAAGATATACGTGATCAAGTTGAACAACTATTAAGTTTGAGCCATTGGCAAGTCAGCCATGATCGAGCGCAAGAACGTCAAGCCAATGAACTCATGGTTGTACGCCGCTATATCGATATTGTTCCAGAGTTTGACCCATTAATACATCGTCCCTCGGCCCATGTGCAACGGGCCAAAGTAGTGGGTTTAGATGGAGAAGAAATTCATGTAGATGAATGGGGGCGTATCAAGGTTCGTTTTTTATTCACCCGTACCGATGACCATCAACATGATGGAGGTGCAGGAAGCAATGACAATGATACTGACTCGGCTTGGGTAGATGTATTAACGCCATGGGCAGGGGAAGGATACGGTGCACGCTTTTTGCCACGAGTGGGTGAAATCGTTGTAATTGACTTTTTTGATGGAAATATTGATCGTCCATTTGTTACAGGGCGAGTCCATGAAGGGCAACGGTCACCTACCAAATTTGATATTAAAGGCCAGCTACCGGATACTAAAAAGTTAAGTGGTATTCGTACTAAAGAAGTAAGTGGGTCTGGTTTTAACCAACTTCGGTTTGATGATACGACTGGGCAAATTAGTACTCAGCTTCATAGTAGTCATGGGGCAAGTCAATTAAATTTAGGTAACTTAAGTCACCCTAAAGAGCAGGCTGAAAGTGATGGAAGAGGTCAGGGATTTGAATTAAGGTCTGATTTATCTGGCGCGATTCGTAGTAAAGGACTATATGTTTCAACTTTCATTCAACCGGGTGCTCAAAAAACACAACTCGAAGCAAAGGAAGCGATTGAAAATCTTTCCGAGGGCTTGGAGCGTATGAAAGCTTTATCTGAATATGCAGGTAAACAGCAAGCAGAGGCAGCAGATATGCTTCAAAATGTTGAGTTCTATATCAAAAAAATAGAATCTCAATGGAAAGATTTAAAAGCCATGAAAGATGCACTCATGCTTTTAGCTGCTCCTGAAAGTATTGGCCTAACTTCAGGCAAAGATATCCATATTCAGGCATCCGAAAGCATTACGCTTGGTAGCGGAAAATCTATTAATACAAGTACAGATGAAAATCTAATTTTAAATGCGAAGAAAAAAGTAAGTTTATTTGCAGGTCAAGAAGACTTAAAAATTTATGCTGCTAAAGGCAAGTTTGATATTCAGGCCCAAGACAATGTACTCGACGCTTCTGCAAGATTAGATGTCAAAATTACTTCATCAGAAGGCAAAGTTGAAATCAATAGTCCTAATGAAATTGTATTAAGGGCTAAAGAGAGTGCATTAAGAATTGATGCATCAGGGGTAACAATAATTACCCCGCAAAAATTTACGGCTAAAGCTGGTCAACATCTCTTTACAACAGGAGCAAGTGAAACCCCAACCTTACCGATTTTTCCAAATAATGTATGCTGGGAATGTTTGGCGAGACGAGCAGCGCAGAGGGGTGCATTTATAAACAAAGGGGATGGTCGATAAATGACTGCTAAACTACCGCTTCAGACATTTTTTAAAACATTTGAGCCACACTCTTTTGCAGAAGTTGGATTAAACGTTTTTGCACTTGCAGATGCTGCACAAGATGATAGTTTCTTGAAGAAATTTGAGCATCTACGTCAAAAATGCCTTTTGTTAGAAGCTAGTGGTGAGGAGGCAAAAGCGGTATCTCCCCATTTACTTCAACTCCCTCAAGATTTTTCATCACAAGAATGGCAATGGATACAACAAAATATTGCAGGCACGGCTCGCATGACAATTATAGTAAGCCCTTTGTCCTTCAATTATTTGTTTGAGCATTTAAGAAAATTTTTAGAAGTGAAATTTGAAGGTGGACTCGAAATGTTTTTGGCATTTTGGGACCCTGTAATCTTAGCTACCTTGGTTGGCCATAAAGAAAATAAAACTTTGTATGTCGATGGGCCTGTATTCAATACTCAGCAGATTAAAGACTTACTTACTCCTATTCAAAGTTGGTGGTATTGGGATAGGTTAGGCAAGCTTCAAGTAATTTGGGGGATAAATGAACGGGTTGAACAATTACCTTATGTGCAAGTTCCTTTAACTTTTACTGTTGAACAAGAAGAAATGATGGTTGAGGCAACTTTTCCTGATAATCTTATTTATTATTTAAAACTCAATAATGAATTCCTTATTAGTCATATGACAGATAATGAATTATATCAATTTGTTATTAAATCCATTCCTGAGGCTAGAGCGTATAACTTATTTGGTACACGAGATATTTTAAATTTTATTTGTTTAAAATTGATTTATAAAGAAAACTTTTTAACAGATAAAGGGTTAAATCAAAAACTAGAACGCTTAAAAGATAAAAAAATATCTATGGATGAAGTGATGGTCCAACTTGTAGCAAATGCGAGTTAATAAATTTTATGATGAATAAAACACAATGGTCGAATAGATTATTACTAATATTTGGTTTGATATTCAGTCTTGTAGGCTGTGTTAGCCTTGGTCCAAATGCGACTTATAATATGGGTACAACATCCTTTCAATATTTTACTTCTTACCATGCTTATATGACTGAGATAAATGGTGAGGAAATTGGAGGAGGATTTGGTGGAGGCATGAATACTTCTCCAGTTAAGATTGGTTCACAAGTCATTACATGGGGAGAGACAAAT
>NZ_JEXG01000021.1:0-70804 GCF_000581275.1 Acinetobacter sp. 809848 | reverse complement strand
TTCCGACTGATCATTTAAAGGGATAAGACTAATTTTTTTAACCACTACGCATGGGCTTTCTTCAACAACTAAATGCTTAAAATCCTGTAATGGTTTTGTATTTTCATAAGGAGTTTGCTGAGCAAGCTGGTCTTGTAATTGCTGGTTAAGCTCTTTTAAACGTTGATCTTGAAGCACCTGGCTGGGCAAAGAAACATCTTCAATCGCATAGACATATTGGTGAAAACCCGCAAAAAGAATAAGGGAAGAAGTTATAAAATTCTTAGTTAACATTTTATAGACAGAATTGTACGTATAAGAACTTTATTTTACACAAAAAAACATATTATTCAATTTTTCTTTATCTTTTGATAAAATAAAGTTTATGAAGATTAAGTAACTAGCGGCCTTCATCTTATTAATTTTAATCAAAAAATCATAATATTATTTTAAAAACTTTTATGGAAATGCTTGAGAAGCGGATTGTTGCGGGTTAAAAATCTTTGTTTTTTAATTTATTGAGCTCAAACATTGTATTTTTATATTCAAGGTATGCTTTTTCACTGATTAGAACCACAGCATCTTTCTCTTTTCGTGTAATTTTTACGGCGTAACCTAACAGCACTCTTTCCATGACCTTTGAAAATTGTGATCTTGCATTGGCATAGTTAATTTGTTCCACAGAATTAGCCCTTCTCAAATAAAAGAAAGCCACTTCTGATATTAAAGTGGCTGTGATTACATTAAAAATTGTATCGACCTAATAAGTTGATTCGAGATAATTTCCCTTCTAAATCTGAAAATGTTTCTCTCTTTCCATAGGTGTATTCAACGCCAAGATCGACTTTCTCAACAGGCGTCCAAAATAAATTGACGCTTGCATTGATTAACCTTTTATTTTGATCAGGGTTATTTTCTGAAAAATTTGAATCTTTATAGATAAGGCTACCAGCGGATAAAGACGAGCGTAAATTTTCATTCCATTTACGCAGATACCCTAACTCAATAGAATCAAATTCACTTAAATACATCCGATTTTGATCAAAGTAGAAGGCATCATTATCTTTTGAATAAAGCATGTAACGGTTATCGCCAGCGATGTGATAGTAATTAAACACAACTGAGTCATTTTCAGAAAGCTTATACTTTGTGCCTAATCCAGCCCCCCAAGCAAGTTTAGTTTGCTCTTCATTCGTGTCAGAAACTGCTCGATTTTCATGAAGCATGCCGTGCAATTGAATCAAAAAATCTGGATTTTTAAATTCATATCGCATGGTTAATGCAGGAAAACGGCTTCCACCTTCTACATTTTTATTTTCAACATCACCGCCTTCCAAAGCGAATAATAATTTTTGTTTGGCATCAACGATGTGCTGATAACGGATTTGGATATTACGCTGAGTTCCTGTGCCCATCGCACCTGTAAAATCAACCAAACTTGGAGCTGTATCACTATTCACAAAAGGTGAAGTCGTCTGACCAATTAACCAATTTCCTAGTGAAATATAAGCGTGTCTAACCCGAACCGAACCATTACCGTTATCTCCACCACTTCCCATGAAGTCGGCTTCTAGCTTTCCAACCAAATCTCCTTTCGAGGTGGGCTTAACAATATCCACCCCTACACGTGAAGTCGCGGCAGAAACATTTAATGATTTACTTGTTGAGTTTGAATTGTCTAATGGTATTGATCCTGTCTTATTCGCAATTGAACGCGTTGAACCTTCAAAATCATATACAGTATCAACACGTATATTTCCATAAAATTTAATTTTAGTCTGTTCAGCCGAAACAGGCTTGTCAGTGTTTGATGTTTTGTTTTGACTCAATTCAGGTGCTTTATTCAATCCGCTATTTTGATATAAATTCTGCCTCTCCATGAGATAATCTATTTGCTGTTGTAGTTTAATTATTTTTTCATTTAGCGCTGAGTTATCTTCGCTTTCAGCTTTGGCTTGCTGCAAAGTCATACTCATTAATAATGATAAAGAAATTATCCCTTTATATTTCATGTCCTTTTCCTTTAGACGAAATCACATAGACCGAATTGAAATTTCCTATTTTTCAATCAGTAAAATAATGATTATTGAATTAACTTTAGATAGGCTAACGAAGCTCAATCATTGACTTCGCTAGTTCCCTTTGTGTTTGAATGGTTTTGAATAACCTTATTCCGGTAATTCACATCCTTTTTGTTTTAAGCTGTTAATCACCCAGCTACGGTCATTTTCACCTACGGCGATTTGCTCTAATTGCTTTTGTTCAGCGGCATGTTTGGCGCTTGCTTTCAGATAAACTTCTTCAACTTCCGCATAAGGCACGCTTAAAAGCCCATCTTCATCACCTAAAATCAAGTCTCCAGGTTCAACCACCATTCCATTAATCGCGATAGGGACATTAATTTCCCCAGGTCCGTCTTTATAAGGTCCTCGATGTGAAATTCCTGCCGCAAAAAGTGGAAAATCTCCCTCTCCAATGACAACCGAATCACGAATAGCGCCATTAATAACGATGCCAGCTATACCTTTCTTAATAGCATACGCAACCATCATCTCTCCAATTAATGCATTGGTTAGATCGCCACCAGCATCAACCACAATGACGTCTCCTGGTTGGGCGATATCAATAGCATAGTGCAACATCAAGTTGTCACCCGGACGAGCCTTAACTGTAATGGCAGGCCCACAAAGATATCCCTTTTTATGCATTGGTCTTAATTGAGCCCCACCTGAAGTCATTCGATTCATTGAGTCACTGACATTAGCGACTGGTAGATCTCGATATTGCTCAATCCATTTTTGCTCAACTTTTCTGTCGTTTTTTAGCACTCTAAAACCAATTGCCATAACTTTTCCCTTAGATCAGTTTTCTTGTGCAAATTAATATGACAGCATTTTTTTGAAATGTCATTTCATTTTTAATTAAATTTAAACTAAATTTTACTCAATTTTTAAATTTATTTTTTACTATTGACTATTTTTTTGAAATGACGTTTTAATAATATGGGTTATTAAGGACGTATTTTGCTCGAAATACTTAAATGGAGTGTAAGTCAAAATGAAACGTAAAGTTCTTATCACGGGGCCAACATTAACTTCAGATGCGTTACTGTATGCTCAGTCCCATGATATTCAGTTGATTCCAACTGAACCCTACATGGCAAAAGATGAAATGGAAAAACTCATCCATGATGAACAACCTGATGCAATCATTGTTCGAACAGGCAAACTTTCTAGAGATATGATTTTTGCTTCTGATAATTTAAAAGTGATTGCAAAACATGGTGTTGGGTTTGACACAATCGACACTCAAGCTGCTGCTGAACGAAAAATTCCTGTCACTATTGCAGTAGGCGCAAATGCACAATCTGTTGCCGAACACGCTTTTGCACTCATGTTTAATGTTGCGCGACAAGTCACATGGTTAGACCAACGTATTCGAGAAGGTCATTGGGACAAAGCAAGTGCAAATGGTGTGGAGCTTTATGGTAAAACACTGGGCTTAATTGGTTTAGGGGCAATCGGTAGCATACTCATGAAGTTAGTGGCTCCCTTAAACATGAAAGTAAAAGTATATGATCCGTTTTTACAAAATTTGCCAGAGCTCGAGTATGTAGAACAGGAACACGACTTTGAAAAACTTTTAGAAACCAGTGACATTATTAGCCTACATTGCCCACTTACAGCAGAGAATAGACACTTATTTTCCCATGCCCAATTTGAAAAGATGAAACGCTCAAGCATCTTAATCAATACCGCACGTGGTGAATTAATTGATCAAGCTGCATTAGTTGATGCATTAAAAAATAATAAAATTGCTGGTGCAGGCTTAGATACCTTTTCTTCAGAACCGCCAGAAAAAGATAATCCACTATGGGAATTACCTAACTTGGTTGTGACTCCTCACATAGGAGCAAACACAACAGATTCACGTAATCGCGTCGGTCTTTTAGCACTTGAACAGATTGTGAGTATTTGGGATGGCCAATTACTAAACCCACGAGCTATCGCTAACTGGAAGTTACTCAATAGCTAATCATGGAACTCAATTGTTTCTAAGCTTTTAGATGCGAGAACAATTAAAATACTGAATATAAAAAAGGATTTTTTTATGTCTACAGAATATTCTCAAGTAAGTGCGATTGAACGCGAAACGATGCGCAAAGTGGCGTGGCGATTACTGCCTTTTTTAACACTTTGTTATGTCATCGCTATTATTGATCGTGGCAATATTGGTATGGCTTCATTACAAATGAATGAAGACCTTGGATTAACAGCTACTGCTTTTGGTTTTGCCAGTAGCTTATTTTTCTTTGCATATTTTCTATTTGAAGTACCCAGCAACCTCGCCATGCAAAAATTTGGAGCAAAAGTATGGATTGCTCGAATTATGGTGACGTGGGGAGTGATTACAGCCGCAACAGCATTCGTTGAAAGCTCCACATCATTATATATTATGCGATTCTTACTCGGCGCTGCCGAAGCAGGCTTTTTCCCTGGTGTAATTTTATATTTAACCTATTGGTTGCCTGCAAACTATAGAGCCAGAATGGTCGCAATATTTATGGTGGCGATTCCGGGAGCAAACTTTATCGGTTCACCACTATCGGGACTTTTATTATCGCTAGATGGCTGGATGGGCATGCGTGGGTGGCATTGGCTATTTATTTTAGAAGGTATCCCTGCCATTTTATTAGGTATTGCCTGCCTATTTGCACTCACAGATCGACCAGAACAAGCAAAATGGCTCAATAGCGAACAAAAAGCTTGGTTAGTTGAAAGATTACAGTTTGAACGTCAACAAAAAACCCCAATTGGCCATATTTCACTATGGCAACTTTTAAGGAATAAATATATTTGGTCTATGATCATTATTTATTCTGGTGCTTCTGCTGCTGGAAGTACAATGAGTGTTTGGGCACCACAATTAATTAAATCATTTGGTTTGAGTAATTTAGAAATAGGTTTAGTAAATGCGATTCCTTATGGCTTAGCTTCTATTGCAATGATTTTTTGGGGTCGTAGTTCTGACCGTAAAAATGAACGCCGTTGGCATACAGCAATCACACTATTGATGATCTCATTTGGTTTATTAATTGCTTTGTTCACGTCTTCACTTATTGGCACAATCTTTTTACTCAGTGTCGTACTAATTGGTGCTTATTCTATGAAAGGTCCTTTCTGGGCTTTAGCATCCTCATGGATGTCACCGACTACAACGGCGGCAGGTCTAGCAGCCATTGGTGCATGTGCTAATTTAATTGGTGGCGGCATGATGGTGAATATCTATGGCGCAATTCATGATGCAACAGGAAGCCACGCTATTGCCTTACTTCCACTTGCAGCCTTAAATCTCGTGTCGGCTATTATGGTTTTCGTTATGTCTAGAAAGAAAGCTGTTTTGTTTAGCCAACCACAAAGTACTTCATAAACAACATACATAAAAAGGGGCTAACGATTTAGCCCCTTTTTATATCTACAATATTAGAATTAATTACGAATACTCTTACCACCTAAACTTTTCGTTAAATCATCTGCAATTTTGAAGAAAAAATCCCCCACAGATTTTGCAATTTCCGCAGTAAAACGACTTGATGGTCCCGAAACGACTAATGCTCCAACTACATCATTTTGAGCGTCAAATACTGGCAATGCCATTGAAGCAGCATGTGGTTCCGTTACACCCGTTGAATAAAAAGGTTCAGTTCTTGCTAAAACTTGTTCGTGTGTTGATCGCAATGCTTGAGCGCCTGCTGCTCCATCCATTGGTCGAACTTCGCCCGGCTGAATATGAACACGCAGTCGATGGGTAGAGTTCACTCTATATTGGCAAAGACGATATGCCCCATGTTTAACGTAAAATGAAGCAGTTTCACCAGTTTCATCAACAAGTTGCTGTAAACACGGCACCACATGTCTTTCTAGATCTAAAGCATCTTGATAAATTGTATTTAAACGCATAACTTCGCTGGCAAGCGTATATCTGCCATCCGAAAGACGGTTAACAAAACCAAAATCTTCTAGCGAAACGATTAAGCGCATGATGGTTGCTTTATTTAATTCTGTTCGTTCTGCGAGTTCTGCTAGGGTTAAAGATTTATCACCTATTCTAAAAGCAGTTAACAAAGTTAAAAGGCGATCAGCCGATGCATTTCCGCTTGTTGCTGGGTGAGGTTTAATTTTAACCATGTTTTTCCTACAATAGCTTGATATCAATTTTAATGTATTGAATTAGGTTTTTAACTTTACCATATTTCTTATATTTTAATTCTATCTCTCGACAGCAACTTCTTTCATTTATCAAAGTACTTAAAATATGAAGCATAGCCTCATTATTAGTATGCTTTACGACTAACAATGAGACCTATATTAATTTCAATTTTAAGCTTGTATTACGCTTCTATCTTTTTGTCTTTACTACTTGAATAGATAAAATATAAAGCAATCCCTAGGCAGATTAGCGCTCCTAAACGATATGTTGAAAAAGGGAGCATTTCATTACCAAACCAGCCAAAGTTATCAATCAAGATACTCATCAAAAGTTGTCCAAAAATTACAGCCACCGTAGCAACCGCCGCTCCAATTCTTTGTACGGCCAGCACCATAATGACAATATAAGGCACTCCACACATAGCACCCAACAACTGCCATTTGGGAACATCTAACAAGGTTAATGTTTGTTTTGGTTCAAAGTAAAAAATAAGGAGTGCAGTAATTAGAGCACCGACTGAGAAAGTCAAAAAAGCACTACGAAATACACCAACTTTTGTTCCAAGTTGACCATTAATTGCAGCCTGTACACTCAATAAAGCACCACCAATGACGGCGAGAAGGATCATTAAAATTGTCATGCGGGTCTCCTATGCTTTTGCGACAAGTACAAGTGCAGCAACAATAAAGATGAGTGCCAAAATTCGTTTACGGTCTACTTTCCGATGTGGAGTCCCCAACAAACCATAGTGGTCGATGATCAGACTTTTAGACACCTGACCCGCTAAAATGCCTATCATGGTCATGGCAATACCGATAACTGGAGTAGTAATGGTCAAAATAATGACGTAAGCAGGACCCAAAACCCCACCCAGTAATTGCCAAGATGGAAGTGTAAAAAATGAAGGACTATTACGTGGACTAAAAAACAACATGAGTAAAAAGGTAAGTGCTGCACCCACGCCAAAAATACTAAAGGTGGCCCATAACTCACCCACCTCCTTTCCTAACGGCCCTAAAAGCCCTGCTTCGACCGACAGCCCCATTCCCCCTAAAATGGTTAGGAGTAGTAATAGAATTTGCATCTACATTGCCTCTTCTGTATCTAGGCAACGAATACTAAAGTAGCCAATTCATCAGAAAAACAGCATAATTTATGAATCACTTTTGCAGAAATTGCACAAATGGATTTAACAAATTCGATTGATATCCGCACGCTTCGGTTCTTTATTAGCGTTTACAATGCTCAAAACTTCTCGAATGTAGCGCGTAAAGAAGACGTATCTGCATCTATGATTTCTCGAACCATCCAACAGCTTGAAGATGTGTTGGGACAGCAACTTTTCTACCGTAATACGCGAGCAATCACACCGACCGAATCGGGCAAATTATTTTTTGAATATGCAAAAAGAATTACCGAACAATTTGATGAAGCACAAAAGGCATTACAAGATAAAACTATAGAGCCATCCGGACTCGTCCGCATTAATGCTCCTGTATTTTTTGGTCAACGGCATATTGCGCCGTGGTTGGCAGGATTATCAGAACGTTATCCAAGGCTTTTAATAGAGCTAATTCAAACCGACGAATTTATAGATCCATTACGCGAAAGCACAGATTTAATATTTCGGATTGGAACGCTAACTGATTCATCATTTCATGCACGTATTTTTGCTACACAAAAGTATCATTTGGCCGCCTCTCCTCAGTATGTTGCTAAATACGGTACGCTTGATCACCCAGCAGAACTTAATCAACACAAATGTCTAGTCTATAAAGGTTTTGAAGGGCCTAACCGTTGGTTAGTGCGGAAGCCCAATGAAGAATGGATACATTATCCAATTACCCCCTTACTTTCTTCAAACAATGCCGAGAGCTTAATGACAGCTGCGCTTCATGGTATGGGTATTGTTCTATTTCCTGACTGGTTGATTGGCGAAGCTTTAAAACAAGGTCATTTAATTAAGCTTTTACCTGAATATGAAGTCGCGATTAAATCACAACCCCAGCATATCGCAGCCATTTATCCAAATGTCCGCCATCAGCCCTTAAATATTCGAGTGGTAATAGATTATTTTGCTGAAATCTATGGAGACACACCGTATTGGCAGAGTTAATTTTTTATTTATAACAAATCTATAAAGACTTAGCCGCACATACTAGCAACTATTTTTTTTGTTTTTGGATCGATAACTATAGTGACTCTGTCGGGGCGAAATTCTTCTGTAACTGGTTCCCCAATGTAAGCACTTCGATAGACTCTTGCATTAGTCATCGATAGGATCTGCTTTTCTGTTAAATCATTTTTACCTATGAGATTCTTAGCTTTAACTGGATCACAATCAAAAGACGCATCCCATTCTTTACTTTTGCTAGGTACTAGAGGCTTAGATTCTATCTTTTGTTGCTGTTCTTGAGCTTGTTTAAGAGCTTCTGCATTTAATATATTATTTGAGCAAGCTGAAAGTAGGCTTATCACAAGCCCCCAAAGAATATACTTTTTCATATTTCTAAATACTAATTATCTATTTAAAACTAATATATCATAAATTAGAAAGGTACCCCCCGCCCCCCGCCCACAGCCCACAGCCCACAGCCCACAGCCCACAGCCCACAGCCCACAGCCCACAGCCCACAGCCCACAGCCCACAGCCCACAGCCCACATAGCATAGGGCTTACTGTATTGTGATAATCTATTAATTTTTAAAATAAAATCAGTTAATTGCTTTTTAGCGTAAAGAATTGAAAGACAAATATCATACATCACAAAACTTGCTTAAGCGTGAACACTTCATCCATATTTCTTGAATATTTCTCCACTTTTTCCCACTCTATGTTGAAAATATTTTTCCAAAATCCCCTCTACTCACCACAATTTAGTAATTTTTCCGTAGCCTTAATAAGAATATCAGTTGGGCTATTCTTTTTAACAACTGGTTATAACAAGCTATTTGTAGAAAAGAATCAGCAAATTATGTTGGATACCATAATTCATGCAGGAATACCATTTCCTGAATTCATGGCTGTCTTTGTGTCTCTTTGTGAGTTTGTACTAGGACTAATGCTTATCATCGGGCTTTTTACTCAACTTTCTTGTTTGATCTTAATCTTTATTTGTTTTATTGCATTCATCACAGTAGGCATCTATACAATTCCATCAGGACTAGATTTAATAACTTGGACAAGTTGGTTTTTTTATATTCATGATCTGCTTTATATATTTATTCTAACTTTTATTCTTTCCAAAAAGCCTGATCCTTTAACTCTTGATCATTTGTTATTTAAAAAGTATATGTAAATAAAAGTTCTGCTAATAATAAATCTTTAGCAGGACTTCCTATAGCTAAACATGTTCGACTAACTAGAGACCAATTAACTGGTCTTTTTATATATAGATCACTCATAAAAAACCCACCGAAGTAGGTCATTTATATTCTATATAATAGCTGTTGCCATCAGAACTGTTGAAAACCATATTTAAAGTAGGGTAAATAAATTCACCTCTTAACAAAATATATTCAACTTTAGTACTCTGAACTCTAGATGAATGATTGATTCTATTAGTATTTTCCTCTGTATAGTTTGCCTGTGCCCTTGTTTCTTTTCCTTGGTAATCAATAATTGTAATGTCTTTTAGCATTTATATGCTCCAATTTAATTAGACATATTATGCTTAACAAAATTTTTATACTATCAATATTTTGTAGGCAACTAATTTAAATTAATTTTTAAAATTTAATCATCTGTACCTTGAGAAAATTTATATATGTGTGCTTTATGTACCCCTACTTGAAATTGAGATAGGATATTTTCAAGTTTTAAAGGATAAGACTCAATAGGTTACATATAATTGATTTTATTTACGAAATATACAGTCGAAATAAAGTCCATTTCTATGACATATCAACACATATCAATCTTAAAACAACCGTAATGTAAAGTGATTTAAAGCGTAGTATGAACTTTCCCTAGTGAAGATAAGAAGATAAAAATGTCAGGTTTTAAAAGTTTTTCTCAAAATACAACTAACAACGCTAATGTCATTAAAGCCCAAATGAATAAGCATTCTGCAACACAACCACCTACCGAAACTCAACCATCAGAAGTTCCTGGCACCGTAAAAGATCTGCCAGAGAATAATGATCAACCTGATCCAAATAACAAATAATTTCTTATTAACAGTGCCTTGGAAGTTATTTTGAGGTCCTGCTACTACTAAGAATAAATTAGTGCACTGATTTATTATACTATTAACTACTTTTATCAATTTGATTTGTTTAGTTATTTTAAGAAATTGCAGCCATTCATTCCAGAAAATTGATATGACTAGTCTCTCAGATATGAGGGGCTTTTTTAATTGTATTTCTACTTAACCAGTACTTACCCACTCATTAAAAAGAGCACCTAAGTGCTCTCTCATCCTTATTGATTTTTGTATAAGGCAAAATTTATTGCCCTATCATATGCCTGTTCCTGTAACTCCGTATATACATAAAAGTGCTGTTCTGCTTTAGTAACAGGGTTAATAAGTTTCATTGGTTCATAACTATGAGTATTTAAATCATTAGGATCAACATCAAAAGCTTCTAATTGCTGCTCTCTCCATTCTCCACTTAGTACACCACCTACACAAAGCCATTTCGTTGTATTATCTAACATATCTAATCCATATTTTGGAGGTGTTTACATACCATAACACGCCGTTCTTCGAGCTGTATTATTTTTTTCATGACTAAAAAATCGATCATCTAATTAGATGACTTCGTCAGTAAAGTAATTTTAAGATCCATCAAAACAAAAATCCCTCCATTAGAGGGCATATTACAGTTAATTAATATTAAACTTTCTTACAATAACACTATGATAAATTTAAATATCTTTAAATTTCTTAACTATGACACTAATATTCATAAAAAAATAACGGCCAAGGCTAAGATGAAGCCAAATTAAGGTTCTTGAGCAAAAACCTCTAGCAAAGCCAATTCAAACAGGTTACCTTTTATATAAATTAAACTTTCCAATTAATTTTCTAAAATTTAGGTTTAGTTCAGTTATATTTATTATGATCAAAAAATTAAGTGCATTATTAATATTATTGTCTACATCACTACATGGATTAGCTGCAATACATATGAGTCCAAGAATTGGAAGCTCCTCTTATAGTGGCCCCCTCGACACACTTATATTAATGATTGTGGGGATTGGAGCTTTATATTTTTATTATAAGTCATTCTTAAAATGGATTAAATGAAAATCAACTGGTGAAAAACCAGAACGTAAACTTGGTCTTGATGACTGGGGCATTACACTTGCAGGATATGTAATTGTATCAATATTTGCATGTGGACCTATATTTGAAATACTACAAAGTATAGGCGACTATCAACTTGTAAGAGACACTTGGTATATTGTATTTATATTTTGTTTTGGATTATTGTTTTTTTTAAGAAGAACCTAAGAAGCTATCTAATATATAAATTAAAAATCCCACTAATAATCAATATTTAGTGGAATTTCTATAGCGAAACATGTTCGACTAACTTAGATACTTCAGTACTGATACTTATAATTAAGATATAGAAAATAGAGAGCGTACAATACTCCCGCGACAATGAGAGTAAGAAAGAATGAAACTAAACATATGATTTTCATTTCAAATGATATATTCGCTTTAATTCCTGTCTCTTGCTCTCTTCTTTTTATAGAAAGATAACCTTTCATATTCCAAAAAGTGAAAAATATAATCGTAATAATTATGAGACAAAGCAAAAGATAGTATTCTGATGTGAAAGGATTATTGATAGCATCATTGCATTTTTGCTTTTCTATTATTTCTGCTTGAGTTAATTCAGTTTTCACTGAAACACCCCATTTCTGACTATCAGGTAGAAAATACTTATATTCACAATAATCTATAAATTTTTCTTTCTGATCACGTCCATCTCCTTTAGTTCCAGAAGATGATGTGTGATTAAGTCTTACTGTAGTTGTCATTTGTCATTTGTATTTAAAAATTTGGAGCAATTATAAATACCAACTTGCTCCAAACTCAATAAACACTATTACAATAAAAAAAGCCCATCTTCCGATGAGCTTTTTATTTAATTAAGATTATTAAATGCATTAGGCTTTAAATTCTGCTAATACAAAGTTTTTTACTATTTCATCAAAATTAGGTTTCAGAAGAGTTGGCTTGCTATCTTTTATAGTTTTATACCAATAACTCGCTGCAACTCCCATACTAATCAAAGCTAACAATTTCATTGCTCACCTCACTTATTGGGAAGAGTGAAACTTAAAGTATCATTCGCGTTTGTAGCGTTCCAACTCGTTTTAGGGAGGTTTCTGTATGTTTTTTAAGCAATGTGTAATATAAAAAATCCCATCTTTAGGAGCTTTTTTTTAAGGACAATAGTGCAATTTACTTACACTTCTTCTCATATAACTTATACTTAGTATCGGTCCTGTACAGGGCCTATTTTCAATAAAAGATAAATAAAGGAATCTTCTAGAATGAAGAAATATTTATTAATTTGCCTTTTACCTATTTTTACTACTGCTTGTAGTGCTAAGCCAACCCCACAAGAAGAACTAGACATTCAAGCTACTTTTTTACCTGCTGTCTTCAATCTCGATGCTGGTACTTATGCTTTAGCCCCAAAACAAGCTCCTACAGCTTTAACCAACCAATTATATGAGGATGCCTTATTTAAGCTTGGTTTATTAAAAAGATATGATGACGAGGCAAGTGCAGAGTCCAAACTTGAAAATTCTGTAAGACCAGTTGCTTTAAATACTTTATGTTTAATGAGTAAGTTTGTTAATAACCCAACTTATATAAAAGCTGTAAAGCATAGTATTGAGCAAGAACCTGATTTAAATAAATGGCTCAAAGAAAAACAACCAAAATGGCAGAAAGCTTTGGGTAAGGAAAATCCAGAAATTTTTGACTATCCATGCAATATAACTATAAAGCCGCTTTGAGCGGCTTTTTATATTTACGAATAGATCTTAAAAGATGGATTTGAGCATTACATTTATTATTTATTGTTTTGATGAATTTTATAGTCTAATTTAATATCTGTTTTAGCTCCTAGTTCTTTTCTCAAACTATGTGTTATTGGTAAAGTTAAATCATTAACTTCATCCAACATTTCTCTAAGTTGGGTATGACATTCATTTTTCTTAGTAAAAGTATCTATTTCTTGATCTGAGATTAATTTCTCTAATTTTTCACTTTCTTTCAGATTTTCATCAATAAAATTTAGAATTTTAGGTATCCGTTCATCTCTAGGATTTTGAATTTGCAGATTATCTAAAAGTTCCATTTTTTTATTGAAGATTTCTGTTAGATTTTTTCTTTTTATTTTTAGTTGTTCTAATTCTTCAACTGCTTCCATAAACTCATTAACGGATTGAATTCTTCTATTCAAATTTTCATTAAAGCTTTCAAGAAACTCATAAAGTTCTTTTTTTGTTTCAGTAGTACTAATAAATGCTGCTTTATCTACCGTAATACAAAATTTAGTTATATTTTCAAAGAAAAAAGCCCAACTATGAGAGTCTAGAAGAAATTTTGAAAAGCCATTCACCATAAATGAGTAATGTTCAATCAACTCTAAATAAACATCTCGCCTTGTCTCAGCTAATCGTGCAACCTTTTGCAAATGTAAAGCTGTGTACCATGAGATTAAGATCCCTAAGATAATACCCACTGCACCTATAAATGCAGAGATCAAAGCGTAATTTGCCTGAATTTGAGCGGCTTTTATTGTTGCATCTATCACTTTCTTTTCCTAATTCATTTCAACTTATATCAAATATTCTTTTAAGTATATGTTTTACTCTTTCCCCAATAGCACATATATTATTCAAATAATTATATTTAATCTACTTACTCAAATTGGGGAAAATTATAAAAACTACTAATGATCAATGCAGAAGTATTTTCATTTCCTACAAAAAAACCTCACCACCACCACATCCCTTTTCTCCAAACTTTTTGAGCTTAAAATCTAAAATATCAAGCCATCAATTAGGTTTAAAACCATATCGGCACTTGGTTTCAACGAGCAGTTTTCCAAACTAAAAACCAAATCAAAAAGTTCTTTAAGCAGCTATTTTCTATACTCAATTGCCATGTGGTAGGCCTGCGAGTAAATCTGTTTAGTTTCAAAAATGGCTTTAAGTATGCGATGCCGCCCAATTATGCCACCACACCTCAAGCAGTAAAACTAAGAAAAAAGAGACCTTTTATGGCCTCTTTTTCTAAAAAATAGAACTTGGTAAAAAATTTAAAATTTATTTTTTCATTAGTTTAAAAGCAACTACATAGTCACCGGGCGGTGTTTGCATAAAGTAATGGCCACCTGCAACAATGACAACATACTGCTCTCCATCAATAGAATAAGTCATAGGTGTTGCTTGTCCACCCGCAGGTAATTTGGCACTCCAGATCGACTTACCAGTTTTACTGTCAAAGGCATGCAAACGGTTATCAGTTGCAGCAGCAACGAATACAACTCCACCATCTGTAATAATAGGCCCACCATTATTAGGTGTACCAATATTAATAGGTAAATATGTTGGCAATCCAAATGGACCATTGTGCTCTGCAGTTCCCAAAGGTTTTTGCCAAATCACTTTCTTGGTGTTCATATTAATAGCAGTAACCATTCCATATGGTGGTTCATTACAAAGCACATTGGTAATTGGAGCATAGAATGGTTGAACATTTACTGCATAAGGAGATTCAGCCATTGCTGCAATTGAGCCATTTTTCTTAGCACTAAATTTCGGATCATCCATCGGTAAAATACCTTCTTGATCTGCTTTAGCTCTTGCAACCAACTGGTTGTACATTGGGGTATTACTCCAGTTAGCGATCAAAATACCATTTTTAGGGTTATAGGCTATGCTTCCCCAATCACTACCACCATTAAATCCAGGATATTGAATCCATGGTTTATTAACCGTAGGAGGAGTAAATTCACCAACATAATATGCTTGTCTATATTTAATACGACAAAGCATTTGATCAATTGGTGATATGCCCCACATTTTTGATTCTGTTAAATCTGAAAACCCTAATCGAGGAATATCTACAGACCATGGTTGTGTAGGCGAACGCACATCATCTGGAATAACAGATTCAGGAGCTTGGCGCTCGACAACTTTTGAAATGGGTTTGCCTGTAATTCGGTTTAATACAAATGTTTGTCCTCTTTTTGTTGGCATAATGAGCGCTGGAACAATCTTTCCTGATTGATCTTTATAATCAAGTAGAGTTGCTTGTGATCCTAAATCATAATCCCATGCGTCCTTATGAACAGTTTGAAAACTCCATTTTTTTAAACCTGTTTGAGCATCTAATGCGACAACTGCGGTAGAAACTTGATTTTCTTCTTCTGTACGTAAAGCGCTATAGTAGTCGGGTGCTGAACTTCCTGTTGGAACATAAACTGTATTTAATTTTTCATCAACAGTCATAACTGTCCAAGAGTTAGGCGTACCACGGCTATAGGTTTCACCTTTTGGAGGTAATCCATGTCGATTTGGTTGTCTTACATCCCAAGCCCATTTAAGAGAGCCAGTATCAACATCGTATGCACGTATTACCCCGGATGGTGCTGTACGGCGTTGGTTATCTTGAACTTTATGGTTGACTACAATTACTCCATTTACTACAGGGGGTGGCGATGTAACAGCCATGAATCCTGGAACTGTATGACCAATTCCTTCTAGCAAGTTCACATGTCCGTTTGTACCAAATTGGGGACATGCCTTTCCTGTTTTTGCATCTACCGCTATAAGTTGCATATCTAGCGTGCCTTCAATCACCTTTTCATGACATATTTCATTCTCAGGAATTACTTTTGAAGTATAGAACGTGACACCGCGACACACTGCAGTCGACGGTAATTTCTCGTAAGCTAAATTGTGTTTATATTCCCAAATTTTCTTACCAGTACGCGCATCTAATTTCAGCATGTTATTGGTAGCAGTACACAAGTAAAGAGCATCATTGACTTTAATTGGTGTTGTTTGGGCAGCCCACTTATTTTTTTTATCTACAGGAGGCATATCTCCTGTACGCGTTACCCAGACTTGTTTTAATTGATTAATATTTTCAGGGTTAATTTGATTAGTGGGTGAAAAACGGGTTGCCTGCACATCTCTTCCATAATACCGCCAATCACTATCTGGTTGAGTACTATCCGCATGGTATACATTTGAAGTATTTTGAGGAATTTGGCTTGTATCGAGAGAAGTGAAATAGGGATACCATGCTAATGCACCTGCTATAACAAAACATGTAACAATTAAGCCGGTAAAACTATAAGCAACTCTTTTTCGTATACCATGCGCAATATATGGCAGGAGTAAAGATAAAAAAAATGCGAATACAGCTATGGTCGCTATACGAGGTATCCAGCCCCAAAATCTTGTACCAGACTCCCAAATTGTCCAAATGAGTGTGTACACAAAAACTATGCCAAAGATTTTAGCGCCTATAATCTTGTTTAGATACAGATATATACTTGATATTACGAGTAATAATCCAGTAATGCAGTAATACCAAGATCCATTTAATATTATTAAATATGCTCCACCACCAAACAAAGTCAGAGCAAACAATAACTGTATCACTGCATAAGCTTTTATAAAAAAGCTTGCACTCCCTATAGATTTAGAGCCCATTATTACCTCTTTTTAAATTATTTTTAAACATAATTCCAAGCCATATCTTTAAAATCACCGTATATAATTTCTATTCACAGTCACAGTATCTAGATTTAAAAATTTTGCGAAAGGTTAGGTGAATTTTAAAGGAATAGAGAGTGTGAATAATGCTTAAAAACAGTAGAATATAGATTTTTCTATAGACAAATACTTTTACAAAGACACTATTAATTATAATTTTTTTAAAAAGCTAAACTATCGCTAAAAATGAAATTATATGTTGCATTTTTTGCAACATAAAAAAATAAATAAAAAATAACAATAGTTTATATTAATATTTCTATAAAAATGTATTTAAAAAATATCTTTCATCCTCTCAAAATACATGGTAAAAATCATATATAAAAAACAAATAGATACACAAAAATTTCTTAAAAAATACTCTACTAAAATATACATTTATTTTTCAAGCTATTACTTATTTTCAGTAAAATTACAAAAAATAAGCATATTATAGAAAAATAAAAATCTTAATTTTTGATGCAGCCCCTATGAAAGACCTGAACGATTTATATATTTTTTCCCTAATTGTAGAGCATGGTGGATTAAGCAAAGTTGAAGAAAAAACTGGTATAAGCAAATCCAAATTAAGCCGTAGATTATCTACATTAGAAAAAAATCTAAATATTAAACTACTACAAAGGGACTCTCGACAAGTCAAAATGACTGCTATTGGCGAACAAATTTATCAATATGTTCAATCTATGCTTAAAGAGGCTCAAAATGTTTATGATTTAATTGATCAATGTCAAGAGGAGCCAATAGGTACTATTAATGTGAGTGTTCCAATTGGAGTTGCAGAAAGACAATTACCTTTGATTGTTCCAGAATTTATGGAGAAATACCCTAAAGTTGCAATAAACTTTATAGTGACTAATAAAAAAATTGATATATTAAAAGAATCAATAGATATTTGTATTAGGGTCGGCTCTAGCAAAGAAGTTGATAACAATTTAGTAATGAGACATTTAGGCTATCTTGAATCCGTTTTAGTCGCTAGCCCTGAATATATTCAACGGTATGGAATACCTAAACATCCAAATGAATTAAATAATCACAAATTATTAAGCAACAACCTGGATAATGAAAATCAGATTTGGTTTTTTGAAAATTTAGAACAAAAGTTAAATACAAGTATAAAACCATTTATTAAAGCTTCAAGCCTAACATTACTCATGTCATTAGCACAAGATAACCAAGGTATTGCTTTACTCCCTCTTATCAGATGCCGAGATTTAATAATTGAAAAGAAACTTATAGTTATTTTACCTGAATGGAAACTTCCTAAAGGAAATTTTCATATAATATTTCCACCTAGAAGTGGAGCCCTTCCAGCATCTAAAGTTTTTCTCGATTTTTTAATTGAAAAAATGCCAAATTTAATCAATAAAATGCAAGCTATAACATAATTTATCTTTAAATTATTTATTTAAATTTCATTCTACAAAATACGTTATTTCTATAATCTATTTTATGACTATAAAATATAAAAGAGGAACATACGGATGTTCCTCTTTTTACATAAAATTTATTGAGAAAAACTTGATTCAAACTTTAGAACTTCTTGTATAGAACTTCTTTTTTCCAAGTTATATTTCAAATTGAGAATCTTAGGCCATTTCTCTAAGTCTATAGAAAAATAGTCACACCAATGAAGCATTACAAAGAAATAGAAATCTGCGATTGAGATTTCATTGCCGTTTAAATACTGATTTGACTGAAGTTTATTTTCAATAAAATCAAAACTTCTTGATAACTTGTGTTTGGATACTTCAATCCAAGAATCAATCTTTTCTTTGTAGAAAAAAGCAGAGAAATTTTTATGTATATCCATACTAATAAATGACAATAGACTCATCATTTCATAACGTTCAAAAGAACTAGATTTGGGTATTAGATTTTTCTCTGGAACCAAGTCAGCTAAATAAGTCAGTATTGTTGTAACTTCAGTTATGACTTTACCATTTTCAAGTCCAAGTGCTGGAACTGCCCCTTTAGGATTAATCTTTAAATAATCCAATCCGGACCCAGTGACTTTTGTTGATAAGTCTACAAACTCTGTATCAAATACTTGCCCTGTTTCTTTTAAAGCAATATGAATCGCCATTGAACAGGCATGAGGATAAAAAAATAATCTCATTGATAACAACCATTATTAAAATAGAAAAATAAAGGTAAAAATACAAATATGTACCTTTACCTTTTGAAATTATTTAAGTTTCTTATCTACACTCAGGCCGCCTGCACCAAAGATAACAAGAGCCAGTAGACCTCCAGCCATTGAAATGTTTTTCATAAACATAATTTGGCTGTTCATATCAGAACCACTGTGAAATAGCACTGCTGCCACTAACGAGAAACCAAACAATAGAAATGCTGCAAGTCGCGTTTAAAGACCAATCAATACAAGGAAACCACCTCCAAACTCAACCAGAATTGCTAATGGCAATAATGCAGACGACACTCCCATAGACTCCATATATCCAGCATTACTCGAATATTGAAATATCTTTCCTAATCCGGATAAGACAAAAATTACAGATATCATTACCCGCATTAGAAGTGATGCAAATCCAAATACTTTTGGATGTTGGATAATTTTTTCGATTGCGTTATTAATTCTAGTCATGATTATTCTCTCTCAGTTTGGAGCAGGAATAGCAAACATTTGTGGAATACTATTAATTGCTTTGCTAATTGATTGAGAACGAGTTGGAAAAGCCATTCCTTCAGCACGTACTACAAATACGTCTTGTATACCTAAGAAATTAAAAATATCTTTTAAATAAGATTCTTGATGATCCATAGGAAATTGATCACCATAAGCACTACCGCGAGCACTCACAATAATAACTTTCTTACCAGAAACTAAGCCTTGTGGCCCATTCTCTGTATATCTGAAAGTCCGACCTGCAATTAAAATTCGGTCTATCCATGCTTTCAATGTAGTGGGAATACTCAAGTTGTACATCGGTGCCCCTAGTACAAAAATATCTGTTTCTTCAAATTGTTGAAGAATACGTTCATCAACTTGTGCTTCTTCACTCAAACTATCAAAGTGTTTTGAAAAATGTGGCAGTGGTTCTACATGCAAATCGCGATAGGTTACCTCTAAAGGACCATGTTTTTTTAACTCTTGAACTACTGCTTGCCCAATCTCCCGAGTAGCCGAGAATTCACCGAGAGCACTTGAGTCTAAATGTAAAAGTTTCATTTCATACCTATAAGGGTTTTAAGTCGTGAAATGAGTTTATTCGTTTTATATTTGCCACTTAAGCCCTATAATCGGGAACATATGTTGCAAAAAATGCAACCAACAAAGATAAAGTTCGAAGTAAGATAAATTATTGGTTCATTAAGGTTAGAACACCGATGAAAGATTTAAATGATTTATATATTTTTGCTTTAATTGTCGAACATGGTGGTCTAAGTAAAGTAGAACAAAAAACAGGTATATCTAAATCAAAATTAAGCCGAAGACTCTCAAATTTAGAGAAAAATTTAAACGTTAAATTATTACAACGAGACTCAAGACAAATTAAGCTTACTGCAATCGGCGAGCAGATTTATCAATATGTACAATCAATGCTTTTAGAAGCGCAAACTGTTTATGACTTAATAGATCAGTTACGCGGCGAGCCGATTGGATCAATTACTGTAAGCATTCCTATAGATGTTGCAGAAAGAATTATGCCTCTCATTCTTCCTGAATTTATGGATAGATACCCAAAAGTAGAAATTAAATTTATTGTCACTAACAAGAGAGTTGATATCCTTAAAGAATCTGTCGATATCGGGATCCGTATTCGACAGAACTTAGATAGCGATCACAATTTAGTGATGAGACATCTTGGTTATACACAATCAGTATTAGTCGCCAGTCCACAATATCTCAACCAATATGGTACACCTACGCATCCTAGCGATTTAAGTAAGCATAAATTGTTAAGTAATATCGAAAATGAAAATCAAACTTGGTTCTTTAGCAATCAAACTATTAATGAAAATGTAAGTTTGCCTATAAAACCATTTATCAAAGCTGCAAGTTTAACTTTGCTTAATTGTTTAGCTACCGATGGAAAAGGTATCGCTTTGCTGCCTTTATTAAAATGCAAAAGCCTGATATT
The DNA here is from genome assembly GCF_000581275.1 of Acinetobacter sp. 809848. Classification (NCBI taxonomy): domain Bacteria; kingdom Pseudomonadati; phylum Pseudomonadota; class Gammaproteobacteria; order Moraxellales; family Moraxellaceae; genus Acinetobacter; species Acinetobacter sp. 809848. Next base: position 49,745 of record NZ_JEXG01000021.1, on the reverse strand, counting down.
AGAAAAGAAACTTATCGTCGTTTTACCTGAATGGGAACTTCCAACTGGAAATTTTCATTTAATCTTTCCATCTCGGAGCGGTGCTTTACCAGCATCAAAGGTTTTTCTTGATTTCTTAATCGAAAAAATTCCTCCTCTACTTAAAGAAATGCAGGATATTTAATTAAAATTAATATAAGCAATTGAATTTAATTAAATATATAAAATGTCTATACCCGATTTTAAGTATAGACATTTTTTACTATTGATAGGCATACATTAATAAAGCTGTGATTTCACCATTCTTTGGAACTGAAGTTTCAAACCCATAATATTGTCCATATTTTGGTCGCAAATATTCAGTTGCCTGATTACCTATTGCATCAAGATATGCTGGTAGCTGGGCCATATGTGAATTTGTTTTCTGAGGATCAGGAGCTCCTACTCCCCACTGCACTACGCCATATGATTGGCCCACTGCTTGTTTCATATCTTTTAGGAACTCTAAATAGAAATCTACATCAGCTTTAGATCCAACATTTCCATGGCCACCACTCAGAAATACCCAATTTAAACTTTTTAATTCTTTTAAATTTTCTTCAAAATAAAGAGGAACTTCAGCACCAGCGAAACCCCAATAAGGTAATTGATCGGCATTTATTAGATCGGGAATATGTGCAACTTTCTCACTTGGAATTAACCAAACACCTGTATCGGCAGTATGTGCTGCATATTTGAAACCATGTACCTGAACATTCACCCCTTCAAAATTAAAACTACCATTTTTAAAAGGAATTGTTTCCGTAGGTTTTGGTAATTTACTTTTAATTCGGTTTAAAAGCTCTGCTGTAGCATCAGATGAAATAATACGTACTTTGACACCTGCCTTTTTAGAAGCTTCAACAATTACTGGAGCTGAGCTGATATGGTCAGCGTGCGCATGCGAATAGACAATTGTTGTAACAGGTAGTTTTGTTACTTCTGAGATCGCTTTTAAAATCTTTTCTCCAGCATTTTCAACTGGGTCAAATAACAGTACTCCTTTTTCACCTACATAAAACATCGTTCCATAAAATTGAGATTGAAAAAAATAAGTATGTTCTGTCATACGTTGCAGTACATACTCTTGCTGAAGATTTCGGTTATATAGCCGGTCAATTTTTTCCGATGGATTTAAAGCTTTTTTACTCGATTGGGAAACATAAACCGCATTTACAGTAGAGGGAGCTTCTGGAATATCTATCGTACTTTGAGCATTGGCTCCATGACTTATGTTCAAATACATTAAGCCTAGTAGTGTGGTATTTAAAAAGATCTTTTTCATTCGAAACCTCAGATATACAATTAAATTAAATGTTCTATACTTGATAAACACATTCTTATATTTCTGATTTCGAAAGATTAAAACAAGCTACTAAAATAAGAACTTAAGTTGCAAAAATAAGAACAGTCAGCAGTTATTTTTTAACTTAATATTCTCGTATTAATAAATTTTTTTTAAATATAAATGCTCAACGCTATTTTCTAGATTCGTAACAGGCTTTTTTTAAGTTTTCCATTGCCTCTGCTGGCATAGGTGCTGTCATCATTGCATGATAATTCATACATTCTGGGGTCTCTTCCTTTTGCACATTCTGATTAGTAACACAGGCAGAGATAATAAAAGGGATAGATAATATTCCTAACAATTTCATAAGCAAATTCCCAAATTATGATGAAATAATTCTAAATAATTTTATTTTAATATATGTTTGATTTTGTTAAAAAAGAAAATTTACTTCATACAACAACTTTAAAAAAAATATTAATTTTTAAAATGAAAAAATTAATTGAAAAATATAACTTAATTAAAATTTGGAATTATCGGATATAAATCTGGATAAATTGGATATCTTATATCCTATAAAAAACAATAATAAAGCTTAAAAGCATCTTCATCTTTAACCTAAATTCATAAAACCTATTCTACATTTTTATGAATATTTAAATAAATTTCAGGAATGTATATGATTAAAATAGATGTGAACGATATTGTAGATAGAGAAAAACTAGCCCCCCTCCAGTGGGTAGTCTTTGTTTTAGGTTTCTTAGTATTTTTCTGTGATGGACTTGATACTGGAATCATAGGTTTTATAGCACCACCTTTGTTAGATGAATGGCAAATTTCAAAGGCCGAATTAGCTCCTGTATTTGGTGCTGCTTTAATCGGTATGAGTATTGGCGCCTTAATATCAGGTATTTTTGCAGATAAGTTTGGCCGAAAGAAAATAATGATTATCAGCATGCTAATCTTATCTATATTTACAATAATCTCTGCTTACTCGACCAATATAGCAGAACTCATTATCTATAGATTTATTACTGGACTTGGGTTAGGTGCAACAATGCCTAATGTTAGTACAATCGTTTCAGAATATATGCCTAAAAAGCATCGAGCATTTCTCACGGGTTTAGCTGGTTGTGGATTTCTAATGGGAGTATCTTCTGGAGGGTTCCTTTCAGCTTATCTATTAAAAATTTTTAGTTGGTCTGAATTATTAATTATTATTGGCTTGATACCTGCATTACTTACCCTTGTACTCATTTTCTCCCTGCCTGAATCCACACAATTCCTTATTATCAATAACCAACAGAATAAAGCACTTTTAATTTTAGAAAAAATACATGGAAAAAAAATTGAGAAAGAGTTTGTCTTATCTTTAGCGGAAAAGGAAGTTGTTGAACAAAATAATCCACTTAAAGATATCTTTAGCAAATACTTATTTGGTTCATTAATGTTATGGCTTTGCTCTTTTATGAGTTTATTAGTGTTTTATCTTTTTACAAGCTGGATGCCTACAATTTTAAAAACTGTTGGTTTTGATCTACAACAATTAAGTCTTATGTCTACTTTATTCCCATTCGGGGGTGTGATTGGAGCTATGATCATGTGTAGATTTATGGATAGATTAAATCCAACCAAAGTGATTACTTCTTCATATTTCTCGGCATTCTTATTATTCATTCTTCTTAGCTTTACGCATACAAACATTAGCCTCTTTTCAATACTGATCTTTATGATTGGAGGCCTATTAGCAGGTGCCCAAACAGCATTATTTCCGTTAGCTACTCTTTTTTATCCAGCGAACTGTAGGGGCTCTGGCGTTTCATGGATGCATGGAATAAGCCGTATTGGGGCAATTTTAGGATCATTTTTAGGTTCTTTCATTTTTACTTTAAAGCTAGATATGAGTTCAATTTTCTTAAGTTTAGCCGTACCTAGTTTTATTGCTTTTATTTGTTTAGCACTTAAGTGGTATCGGGAGCTAAATATAGCTAAACAAAAATTTAAAGTTGTCTGAACTAATTAATTACTATCCTTTTATTAAATAAATTGTTATCGAGGCTTATATGACAGACCTATTCTTCTCAAATCTTCAAGAAAGAGAAATTCAATACAATGCAAGAAATTCAGTGGCTGATTTTGATGCTTGTATGAAGGAATATGCACGACTTGCGCAGAAATCCAAAGATGCGATTACAGGCTTATATAATCTACATTACGGCTTAGCTAGAAGAGAAACATTAGATATTTTTCCAGCAAAGAAACAGCCTTCACCAATTTTTATCTATATCCATGGAGGCTATTGGCGGGCACAAAGTAAAGATGATGCTTGCTCTATGGCTGAAAATTTTGTAGCACATGGAATAGCGGTGTCTACAATTGAATATAGCCTCTGTCCTCAAGCATCACTTTTTGAAATTGTGAGAGAAGTAAGAACATCGATTGCTTGGATTTACCATAATGCTAAAAATTATGGCATAGACCCTGAGCAAATATATATAGGCGGGAGTTCAGCTGGAGGACATTTGGTTGCAATGCTGTGGAATGATTGTTGGCAAGAAGAATTTAATTTGCCAAAAAATGTCATTAAAGGTGTTCTTGGGTTAAGTGGCCTTTATAATTTATTACCCTTATGTGATACCAACATTAATGAATGGCTTAAACTCAGTCCAGAACAAGCAACTAACCTCAGCCCTTATGAAAATTTACCATTGCCAGAAAATGCTGCACCACTCATACTCAGTGTAGGAGAGCTAGAGACAGAAGGTTTCAAAAATCAAACCAATTTTTTCTACTCAATATGCAAAGAAAAAGGATTAAACGTTTCATTAATTAAAGATGAAGGACATAATCATTTTGATATTGTGAATACCCTTGCCGACAAAGATAGTCTGTTATTTAAAAAAATGTATGAAATAATCTCTGACTAAGTTTATAAGATTATGGCTCTTTCAATAGAGCCATCTATTTATAAATGTATTTGCTTATTTGTAAAAAACCTCTCCACCACCACATCCCTCTCTTCCAAACTTTTTGAGCTTAAAATCTGGAACATCAAGCCATCAATTAAGTTTAAAACCATATCCGCACTTGGTTTTAACGCATGATGGGTGTCCAAACTAAAAACCAAATCAAAAAGTTCTTTAAGCAGCCATTTTCTATATTCAAGCGCTATACGGTAGGCCTGCGGGTAAATCTGTTTAGTTTCAAAAATGGCTTTAAGTAATAGATAGTACAGGCTATTAAAACTGACATGTAAAACAATAATCTCTTTAAGTTTATCGCTTGAGGTTCGGTAACGGCTTGAGTAAATAATTGCCAGCACTTCTTCTTTGAGTTTGCTTTTTTGAAAGGATACGCACATTTCAATAAGTCGCTGTTTTGATTGAAAGTAGTTATAAAAAGTGGCTTTAGGAATTTTGGATTTTTTGACAATTAAGTCCACACCCGCATTGTGAAATCCATACATATTAAACAGCTCAATTGCTGTATGAAGAACCTGTAATTTTTTGGAAGATCTTTCTAAAGTTGGCATCGTTTTACCGTTATAAATTCTTGTTGTTGCTAAAAGAGATAAAAAAGCCTGTGCCTTTTCTGGGAGAAAAAAAGGCACAGCAAAGCCGTAAAGACTGTGCTTGGCAAATCTCAAGTTTTATTGTTGCTAAGTTTTAGACGTAATGATTTAAAGCCTGAAAAGCCTATAGCTCATCAAACTGCTTTAAAATTTTAAGTTGTGTCGAGATAGATTTTGACAGTGACTGCCAATAATTTATGAATGTGCATAGCCAACTCCTTCTTTTGGGAGTTCTGCCAAAGCATTATAAATTATGGTGGCAGAACGGAAGCGGGTTGACGGACTGGTTTCAACTCCAGCACACTCGAAAGTGTCCCACTCCCGTCCTACCGCTACGGGAGGGAACGAGGTGTGCACACAAGACTACTCCTCAGAAGAAATAATCCTGATGTGGTAAAACCGGCTGGCAATGTAGGCCAGCCCGCAAATGGTAATCTTCAATATTTGAGCTGTCAATGTGAAATTGGCTAGAAATTATTTAATTAAATTATTGTTTTTCATTTAATTACATAATTAAGGAAAACCTTAAATATTAGCTTAACAATTTGCTTTTATAACAGCACTCTAACGCTTTTTTTTATTGTGACTGCACTTGCTCGGCCATAAATATTTTAAATTTTGAGACTAAAAAAGGAGGTATTAGCCTCCTCTTTTAATTCAAACTATAAACGTTTGGTGGTAGTTAAATACCTTTATCTGCCAGATATTACTGAAGATTCTTTGAATATGTTTTAGTTGATATTTGTGTGATCTCTTTCTTTTCTAGACAATTTAACAATGTGCCAAAGATTGCTGCAACAATGTACATAAATAATGAATAAACGGCTGCTGGCATAGCGGCCATACTGCTTGCCATTACTGTAAAAGCAATAGTCATGGCTAAGGTACTGTTATGAATTCCAATTTCAAACGCGCAAGCTTTTGCCTGAAAGCTATTTACACCCAATAATCGTGGAACAAAATAGCCAACCATTAAACTACATACACAGAACAGCAAAGTTGCCAATCCAATTTGCCCAATATACGTCATCAGATTTTGGTAATCTCGTGCAACTGCTAATATGATGATCGATACGAGAAAAACGATAGCAAAGATACGCACAGGTTTATTGAGTTTTTCAGCCGTATGCGGCGCAAAATGACGAACTAACATCCCGATCCCAACGGGCACTAAAATAATAAGAAAAACCTGTATGATTTTAGAGAATTGCAATCCTACATTTTGCCCATTTTCCATAAAGTGTTGTATTGCAAAATTCACGATTAATGGAAGTGTAAAGGCAGCAATGACCGAATTTATAGCCGTTAAAGTAATATTTAAAGCGATATCTCCTTTATAGAGATAACTAAATAAGTTAGCTGTTGGCCCGCCCGGTGATGCAGAAAGGAGCATTAATCCAACAGCAAGCATTGGTGGTAAAGCAAGAACCTTACAAATAATAAATGCAATACCGACTAAAATAACCAGTTGGCAAAATAATGCGATAAACACGGCTTTTGGGTGTTGTCGCACGCGTTTAAAGTCATTTATGGTCAACTCTAGGCCCAAACCAGCCATGATAATTGCGAGTGCAATTGGTAAAAATACGGTAATTAATCCTGAACCCATAATCTCATTCCTTTTTTCATTTATTTATGGAGCTTCTAGTCCCATACGCTTATGTTTTTAATTAAAAGTTCTTATTAAACTTTTAGTTCTTTTCTTAAAATTTTACCCACATTTGACTTGGGTAATTCATTGATAAATTGAATATAGCGTGGTTGTTTGTAGCCAGTCAGGTTTTCTTTTGCATAGATTTGAATTTCTTCAACCGATAAAGAATCATCCTTTTTGACAATAAAGGCTTTCGGCACTTCACCCGATTTTTCATCTGCAATGCCAACCACGGCGACTTCTAAAATTTTTGGATGTTGGGCTAAAACTTCTTCAATTTCCTTCGGAAAAACATTAAAGCCTGACACTAAAATCATGTCTTTTTTACGGTCAATAATTTTGGTATAGTCTTTTTCATTCATGAAGCCAATATCACCCGTTCTAAAGAAACCATCAGCAGTCATGACCGCTTTCGTTTCTTCAGGTAAATTCCAATAACCTTTCATGACCTGCGGGCCACGAATTGCAATTTCTCCAGTTTCACCGGGTGCTAATTGATGACCTTCATCATCCAAAATTGCAATATCCGTGCTCGGTACAGGAATACCGATCGTGCCACTAAAAGTATTAGAGATTGGCGGGTTAAAGGTCGCAACAGGAGAAGTTTCTGATAAGCCATACCCTTCACGGATAATACGTCCTGTCAGTTTTTCCCATCCATCGGCAGTAGATTTCAAAATTGCCATACCGCCGCCTGTGGTAATTTCTAAACGGCTATGGTCCAGCTTATTAAAGCCTTCATGATTAATCAGTGCATTAAATAATGTATTTACAGCAGGAAAAACTGTAGGACGATATTTTTCAAAACAATGTACAAGAGCATCTAAATCACGCGGATTTGGAACTAAAACAGTGGCATAACCTTTATTCATTGCACTGTGCAATAAACAGACAGTAAAACCAAAAATATGATAAAGCGGTAAGGCACAGATCGCTATTTCATCTTCAAAAGCATCTCGGTCACCAAAGTAGCTTTTAAAAACCACATTATTTTGTAATAAGTTGGCGACAATATTTTTATGGGTTAATTCTGCGCCCTTGGAGACACCTGTTGTTCCGCCCGTATATTGTAAAAGCACAGTATCTTCAAGAATAAGCTTAGGACGTATATAGTCTTGGGCATTTGCCTTCAATAAGATTTGCTTAAAAGCGTATTTTTTAGAATCTAATGTGTCTAATTCAGTAGGTTGCTCGACTAACATTTCAGTCATGGTGGTGGTAATAATCTGCTCAACCGACACTTGCTCTTTAACAGCATCATAAACAGGTAAAAACTGTTCTAATATAAATAAGACTTTTGCGCCTGCATCATTTAATTGATGCTTTAACTCACGTGCTGTATAGAGCGGGTTAATATTGACCAGAATATAACCTGCACGAATGACGGCAAGTGAAATAATTGGGTACTGAATAATATTGGGCATCATCACGGCAACACGTGTACCTTTTTCTAGCCCTAAACTTTGCAAGAAAGTTGCTACTTGTCGACTATATAAATCAATTTCAGCATAAGAAAAAGATTGATCTGCAAATATAAAAGCCTTTCTTTGCTGGAACTTATTAAAACTGTTGTCCCAAAAATCGAGAAGTGAAGTGTGTTCATCCGGCAATGTAATCGTACTTTCTATATTCCATTGCTTATATTCATCTAACCAGATCTGATTTGTCATCTTATTGTCCTTTTATGAGAGGGAGAAATGGAACTGTTCCTACTCCCCTTTTTATATTTTCTTTAATCTCTTAATCTGCTTACTCTCGTAAAGAAATAAACTGTTTATATAACTAAGCGATCCATCAAATAGTTGAATTAAAATTTATAACCAATTTTCAAACCGTAACCGATTGAATAGTTATTTTTATATTCACCCACATAATATTCACTGCCTGCCTGAACACCAAGCTGACCTTTGGCGTCACCAAGCCATAGATACTTCATTCCACCTGAAATAAAGTATTTTGAAGTTGGACTATATTGCGCACCAAGACCAACACTGTAATAACCTTTAGCTGGCCCACCTGTGGACACGCGCTCACCTGCTCCCGAGTCCCAACCTACAGAAACTGAACCCGACCATTTATCACTTAGGCGTTGCCCAATTCCAAGGTTGGCAGACCATTGATCATCATAATAACGAACCAGATTAAAACCGTTTGGACGACTTGGCGTTGATAGAACCCCAACAACTTCTGAGATTTCACCAAAACGATACGGTTTAAACTCAAAATCGTTCCAGTGAACCCAGCGCACGTTACCGAACAATAAAGTACCTTTGCGTAATCCGGTCTGAAATTCCAAATTTACTGACTCTGGCGCTCTAAACTTAGTTGAGCCTGATGTTCCTGCTTCGGGTAAGCCCGCAACAATATGATTGAGTGCCTCCTTCCGCGATTCTGTGAGTTGTCCTATAGAAACCATATACGCCAAATGCTGATCAAGAAAATCACGGCCTTGCTGTGTACTTAACATATCAACCAGTGGCGCATTTTCATTGGCAGTCACTTCATGCATAATTTCTGAACGATAGGTCAATGAGGCTTTAATGGCTTTTTCGGGAATTTGATAACCAAATCCTGCCAGCCATCCCCAATCTCCAACTTCTTTGGCATTAAAGTCATAGCCATTATATAAACTGAAAACTTGACCTCTTAAATTGACGTTACTTTTAAATGTCTGATAAACAGGACCTGCATAAAAATTCCAGTTTTTATCCGGTTGATAACCAAAAATCAGACTAAAATTTTGCATAACAAAATTCGATTTGGTGTTCCCTGTTACGACTTCTCTACCGGTCTTTTGGGCCAGTGTTGCTGAATCAATGCCCGGTACTAAAATCGTATCACTCGGCTTAGCAACAAAGCTGTTATTTCCATAATATTCAGAGTCGGAAGTAAATGGCTGATCGTAAAGAAAACCAAATGAGAACTGAGGTGCTAACTGTAATTTCAAAGCTGCACTGGGACGATAATCAGAGTTTGCAATATCAGAAATACTATTACGCGTTGGGTTTGTACCTGCTTCTTGTCCTTCTAACGAAGTGTCTGAAACAGATAAACTTGCCTCAAAATAATTACCGGGTTGTAGAAATGCAGAAATTGATTGTCCTGTTCGATCAAATGCTGCTGCATAGAGTGGGCTCGTACAAAATGAAGCCATGACCATGACTAATGTTTTCTTTTTCATCTTTTAATCCGTCCTAGATTTTTATTTTTACTTATTAGGGCACTCTTTACTGAACGCCTGATGTTTGTTTTACATAGTGATTCTTATTAGGCATTTTCTATAAATTCGGGTTGTTCTCCCTTCCTTTCAAACAGCGCGTTTAAGGAATGGTCCTTACTAGAACCATTCTTCTGACATATTGAGTGGAGTCGTCTCTACCGGATCAAGTACCGCTAACCAACTCATAATTTTCGGCATTTCCCAGCCAAAGAAATAATCACACGCTGCAAGCTTCCCATGCAGAAAATCAGGGTCTGTTGAGTTCGGCATGAGTTTATGAATGACTACCGCTTGATCAAGCCATAACCACCCCACCACAAGATGCCCAAAAGCTTCTAGATAATTGGCGGCATTTGCCAGTTGAAGTTCTATATCGGTTAAGGCATGCAATTTCTCTGTTACATTTCGGATGAGTTGCCATTTTTGGTCTAATTGATCCGCATGATCTTTTAAAGAAGGCTCTGCTTTGGCTTGTTCAATCGTATTCATGATTTTTTCATGTAATAGCTTCATCGACAGTCCCTGATTAAGACGAGTTTTTCGTCCTAATAAATCGAGCGCTTGAATGCCAAATGTTCCTTCATGAATAGGGTTGAGTCGATTGTCCCGATAAAACTGTTCAACATTATATTCACGGGTATAACCGTAGCCGCCATGAACTTGAATGGCTAAATCATTTGCGACAAGCCCCCATTCAGAAGACCAGCTTTTCACCACTGGCGTTAATAGATCAAGTAATTGATGGGCTTGATTGCGTTGCTCGGCATCTTCAAGTGAGTGGATATCATCGGTTAATCGAGCTGCATATAGACACAGTGCCAACGCACCTGAGACATATGCTTTTTGCGCCAAGAGCATACGGCGAACATCCGCATGTTGAATGAGCGGAATTTGTGGAGAACTTGGATTGCGTTCACTACGAGAGCGACCTTGTACTCGAGTTTTTGCATAATCTAAAGCATGAAGATAACCTGTATATCCTAATGCTGCTGCCCCAAGTCCAACCGAAATTCGGGCTTCATTCATCATATGGAACATATAGGCCAGCCCTTTACCAGCTTCACCGACTAGCTCACCAATTGCGCCTGCTTCTCCTTCGGGTGTGAAACGACCTTCCCCAAAATTCAGCACACAATTCACAGTTCCCCGATAACCCATTTTGTGGTTAATTCCAGCTAATACCACATCATTACGTTCACTTGGCTGTCCATTTTCATCGAGTAATTTGCGCGGTACGGTAAACAGAGAAATGCCTTGCACACCTGCTGGTAATTGTCCATTTTCATCTGGAATTTTTGCCAAAACCAAATGAACAATATTGTCAGAGATATCGTGCTCGCCACCTGAAATCCACATTTTGTTTCCAAACAAACGATAACGACCATCTTTTGTTTTAATCGCACGTGTACGAATATCAGCCAGACTTGAACCTGCTTGCGGCTCCGATAAACACATCGTTCCGAAGCATTTGCCTTCCATCATGGCGTTGACATAGGGCTTAACTTTTTCAGGTTCTCCATGAGCCATTAATAAATTTGCATTACCAATGGTTAAAAAGGCGTAGCCCGCAGTTCCAGAATTGGCACCGAGTAGATATGCCATACCTGCACGCTCGATGGTATTGGGTAAGTTCATCCCATTCCAATCTGACGGAAACGCTGCACTCATCAAACCTGCATCAGCAAAAGCCTTAAGCGCTACCCCGACTTCAGGATTGACAGTTACACGCTCACCATCAAAAACAGGTTCGTTACTGTCATTTTTTTTATTATGAGGAGCAAATAAATCGGTTGCCAAAGCCTCGTAAACGTTTAAAACAGACGTATATTCAAAACGGTCCTGTCCTGCGAAAGAATTGCGTTGGCTGAGTTCTTCGACTTTTAGCCAATCGAATAGCAAAAAATCGACATCACGGCGAGAGAGAATTAATTCATTGCTCATGGTTTATTCCTCTACATTTACAAGTGTAAGCCACTCGGCCACAAGTGCCGGTTTTGCCTGATCTTCGATTTCAATCGTGACTTCCATGATCAACTGATAACTTCCCTTATTTTTTTGGGAAACATTTTTTAAGTGAAAATTTCCACGCACCCGCTTACCGCTATGTACAGGACTCATAAAACGCAAATTATTGATGCCATAATTCACGCCAGATTTCTGCCCCTGTACAGTCGGCAACACCTGAGCGGCCATTGCTGAAAGTAAAGAGAGTGTTAAAAAACCATGGGCAATCGTGCCCCCAAAAGGTGTCTGGCGAGCAGCTTCCTCATCCACATGAATAAATTGATGATCTTGTGTGACATCCGCAAAGGTATTAATCATGCTTTGATCAATGGTCATCCATTGCGAGCTACCTAATGCTTGGCCTTGCAACTCAACCAGTTGGTCGATGCTTAATGTATTTTTTGTCAAAATTATTCTCCTGCCATTAATGAAGCCTTTTTCAGCTCAAGCTCGCCCTGAGCGCCTCCTCTGGCAGGCACAAACTCATCTGTTCGGTCTGAAACATCAGCTAAACGTTGTGCTAAGACATGCGGAACTTGTTCATCCGTACCTAAATAAATTCCTTGCGTAAGGGTAATGTGGGCAGCTTCAAAACTACCTGCGCCCGCACAAAGAATCATACGGGTAGGTGCATCTTCGCTAACCAAAGTCGCGATTGCAGGACTGACCGCACTTGGAGCAAGAGCTTTAAGGGCTTCTTCGGGTAATAATCCTTCAAGCATACGAGTTGCAGCTGTTGGTGCTAGACAGTTCACCCGAACATTAGATTTTTCACCCTCTAAAGCCAGTGTCTGCATGAGCCCAACCAATGCCATTTTTGCAGCACTGTAGTTGGACTGCCCAAAATTGCCATATAGACCAGAGGATGAAGTCGTCATAACAATACGACCATATTTTTGCTCGCGCATGATATCCCATACCGCTTTAGTGCAATTTACTGCCCCCATTAAGTGGACATCAATCACGGTACGGAAATCATCTAGTGACATTTTACTAAAAGTTTTATCTCGAAGAATTCCAGCGTTATTAATTAAAATATCTACACGTCCCCAACGGGCAATGGTTTCATCTACCATCTGTTGAACTTGTTCAATATCAGTGACTGAAGCACCATTTGCCACCGCCTCACCACCAGCCGCAATAATTTCATCCACGACTTTTTGGGCCGCCATGGTTGAGCCACCTTTTCCGTTTACATCGCTACCAAGATCATTCACGACCACTTTTGCCCCCAAACGAGCCAGTAACAATGCATGTTCCCGCCCTAGACCTGCGCCTGCACCTGTAACAATAGCCACTCGATTGCTTAAATTAATTGTCATGATTTTTTCCTAAATATATGAATAAGATGTATTTAATAAATGTTTTAATAAGCTGTCACACCACCATCAATTGCAATGGCTTGACCTGTGAGATATGAGTTTTCTTTGGCACACATCATCAGCATCATTGCCACCACTTCGCTTGGATGACCCAGACGCTTCATTGGCGAGGCCTGCGCTAAAAAGTCTTGTTTCTCTTTGAGTTCACTGTCGACCACCATCGGAGTGGTTGTATAAAATGGACAAATTGCATTAACTCGAATGCCTTTATTTGCATATTCAATCGCTGCTGTTTTGGTTAATCCCACCACAGCATGCTTTGCCGCAGAATAGGCAGCCAATTTGGGAGCCGCACCTAAACCTGCAACAGAAGCAACATTCAGAATAATGCCACCCCCTTGTTGCAACATCTGACAAATTTGATGCTTCATTCCAAAGAACACACCTTTGGCATTGACGGCAAAACTCAAATCCAGATCTGCTTCATCGGTATCAATAAAGCTTTTCATAGGCGGACTCATACCTGCATTATTGATCCCGACATCGATTCTACCAAACTGAGTAACTGCACTTTGCACCAAAGCCTGTACATCTGCTTCACAGCTGACATCACACACTTGCGCAACCACCTCCACTCCTGCTTGGCGTAGCGGTTCAACTACAGTATTTAACCCTTCAATATTCAAGTCACCCAACACTAATTTTGCACCATACTTCGCCAGTTGCTCTGCCAGCAATGCACCAAATCCACTCGCCGCACCTGTGATTAAGACCACTTGACCTGAATAATGTTCGTACATTGCTATTCCTCCCTAAATAGTTAAACCGCCATCAACCACAATACATTCACCATTGGTGTAACTCGCAGCATCTGACACTAAATAAAGTACAGTTCCAGCCATTTCACGCGGTTCTGCGTGACGGCGTAATGGAATTGTGTCCATCCAGCTTTTATAAATATCTTCATTTTCAAATAGTGCCGAAGCAAATTTGGTCTTGGTAAGACCCGGCAATAAAGCATTCACTCGAATACCCAATGGTCCACATTCTTTTGCAAAAGCTTTAGTCATATTCACCACCGCAGCTTTAGTAATAGAATAAATACCTTGTCGGTCTCCGGGTTGCAGGGCATTTACAGATGCGGTATTCACAATTGCACCGCCACCCTGTTCTTTCATTAATTTACCCGCCTCGACAGACATGAAGAAATATCCACGAATATTGACTTCAACCGTTTTGTTATAGGCCCCAATATCTGTATCCAGAATATGACCAAAATAAGGGTTGGCGGCCGCATTATTGACTAAAATATCTAAACGACCGTGTTCTTTACGAATATATTCAAAAATTTCTGCAATATCTTCTAACTTACCTACATGACAAGCGGCTGCCTCCGCCTTTCCATTTGCTGCAATAATTTCATTAGCAACACGTTGGCAATCTTCAACTTTCCGACTAGATACAATTACATGTGCACCTTGTTCTGCTAAAAGTTTGGCAATTTCCTCGCCAATGCCGCGACTTGCACCTGTAACTAAGGCTACTTTTCCAGTCAAATCAAATAAATGTGTTGCCATATCATTTCCTTATGTTCATAGGTTTTATAAAAATTAGTTGTAATCAACGCTTTCTAAATGCTGTTACTACAAGCGCTACATTCAAAATTCACAGTATTAATCACTCTATTTCTTATGCTATTTCCTGACCATATCTAACTTGTTACAATGAATAAAATGAATTGTTTGAATAACAAACTATGAATGAAATGAATAATAATATTGCCTCTCTTGCTCGTATTGATCTCAATTTATTTCGTGTATTTGTGGCAATTTATAAAGAAAAAAATCTAACACGGGCCAGTGAACAACTTTTTCTAAGTCAACCTGCTGTTAGCCATGCATTAGCTCGTTTACGTGATCATTTTAATGACCCATTATTTATTCGAGATGGACACGGTGTTGTTCCATCACCTTTAGCCAAACGTTTATGGCCTAAAATTGAACAGTCATTACAACTTATGCATCAAGCAATTCAAAGCACGCATGACTTTGTCCCAGCACGAGATTTAAAGCATCTCACAATTGCTATGAATGATGAGTATGAAGGAATTTTTTTACCCTCTATTATTCAGCACTTAACTCAATTTAATCCTAATTTGCAGTTAAATAGCGTACGCATTGATCGTAAAAACTTAAGACATGAGCTTTCTACGGGGAAAATCGATTTTGCGATTGATGTGCAACATTCGGTTGAAGATAGCATTGGTTATGAATGCCTTACTAAAGATCAATTTGTAGTAATAAGTCGCAAGCAGCATCCTTTATTATCCACAACAAACCTAACCAAAGAAATTTATTTAGAAACTAAACACATTACAGTGTCCTCTCGTCCTACAGGTCGTGTCTTTGAAGATTTTTTCTTATCTAAACAAGGTATCAAAAGAACGATTAGTTTCCGCTGCCAACAATATGAAACGGCAATCCGATTAATTACACAAATGGACCATTTACTCACGATTCCTCAATGTCAAATTGCTCATTTTAAAGATGCTTACCCTCAAATTAAGGTGCATCCGCTACCGATAGATATTGTTGGATATCAGATGAATTTATATTGGGATCAGCAAAAGTCCCATGAACACCAAATCGTATGGTGTAAGAGCCAAATATTGCAGCTTATGAATAGTTTATAAAATAGTAAATTTATGACAGTAAAATTCTATTTCGCTTGCGCTACTCATATTTTTATGTATGATTGAGTAATCACTCAATTAATATTTTTATATATGGCTCGTCCTCGTAGTGAAGATAAACGTAATGCAATTTTAAGTGCTGCTATCGAAACATTGGCAGAGCTTGGCGAGCGTGCGTCTACCTCAAAAATTGCCAAAGTTGCTGGTGTGGCAGAAGGTACTTTATTTACCTATTTTAGTAATAAAGAAGAACTGCTGAACCAGTTATATCTTTCGCTAAAGGCCGAACTGCGTCAGGTGATGATGCTTAGTTACCCGACTAACGCTGACCTGCAAACACAAATGTCGCATATCTGGCAAAGCTATTTGGACTGGAGTTTAGAAGCTCCCCTTAAACGTAAAGTAATGGCGCAGCTTTCAACATCGGAACAAATTACTGAGCAAAGTAAACAAATTGGTATGCAAACCTTTTGTGACCTCACCCAAAACATTCAAGAATGTATTAATGACGGAAAATTAAGAGATTACCCACCGTTATTTATTGCTTCAATTTTAGGTGCGCTTGCTGAAGTTACACTCAATTTTATTGCCCAAGACCCTTCTCAAGCCGAGCGTTATCGCAAATCAGGTTTTGAAGCCTTTTGGCATGCAGTTTCAATATAGATAAAAGTAAGGATGCGCGGCGT
The DNA here is from genome assembly GCF_000581275.1 of Acinetobacter sp. 809848. Classification (NCBI taxonomy): domain Bacteria; kingdom Pseudomonadati; phylum Pseudomonadota; class Gammaproteobacteria; order Moraxellales; family Moraxellaceae; genus Acinetobacter; species Acinetobacter sp. 809848. Next base: position 33,290 of record NZ_JEXG01000021.1, on the reverse strand, counting down.
CCTTATTTTTGAATGAATTAATGAGTGAGTAAATACTCATTTAAATAAATCAAAATAAGCACTTAGCCCAAGTTCTTATTTATACATATAGGTTTGTTCCAATAAGGAAAAACAAAATGACTATTTCAAACACAACAGACTTGCCTGCTCCCCTAATGCCATCTCAACAACACAATGGCAAATTTAGAAATACGCGTCCAAATCAACACAAGCCTTCTTTTGGTAAAACGCTTCAGCTCATGTGGAAGTTTTTATTTAATAAACCAAAAGACACCGTTCCAAATAGAGAAATTCCTGTTTTAAGTTTGTCGAAAGAACAGTTATTAAGTGCGCCCGATCGCTCTCTATTTCGTTTGGGCCACTCAACCATCTTGTTAAAACTGCAAAATGAATTTTGGTTAACCGACCCAGTGTTTTCAGAGCGTGCTTCGCCTTTTCAATGGCTTGGACCAAAACGTTTCCATCAGCCACCAATTAGCATTGCGAACTTACCACCTATTAAAGGCGTGATTTTGTCGCATAACCACTACGACCACCTCGACTACCATGCAGTGATGCAACTTCACGATAAAGTTGAGCATTTCTTAACACCGCTTGGTGTGGGTGACACACTCATTAAATGGGGAATTCCAGCAGAAAAAGTTCAACAACTTGATTGGTGGGATACTACCCATGTAGATGGACTAAAATTGGTGGCTACCCCTGCTCATCATTTTTCAGGCCGTGGTATGGGCGATAGCAATGCGACGCTTTGGGCCTCGTGGGTGATTATTGATAATGATTTACGTGTATTTTTTAGTGGAGATACGGGCTATTTTGATGGGTTTAAAGAGATTGGATATCGTTATGGCCCTTTCGATCTGACCATGTTAGAAACGGGTGCTTACGACCCCGAATGGCCTGATGTTCACATGCAACCAGAGCAAACTTTACAAGCACATATCGATTTAAAAGGACGTCATTTGCTGCCTGTGCACAACGGTACTTTTGATTTGGCCCTTCATGCTTGGGATGATCCATTTGAACGTATCGTGGCTTTGGCTCAACAAAATGAGTTAGCGATTAGCACACCGCAAATGGGAGAACTCTTGAATCTTAATGAACCAAATGTCGAAAATTATTGGTGGCGTTCGTAAGTTTGAAGAAATTATTTGGAGAGTAAAAGAATGCTTTTACTCTCCAATTTTAAAATTTTAACTTGTGTGGTGTGCCTTCCACGGAAACTTAATTGTGCACAAAACAAAAACCAGAAATAAAAATTGGGAAATATACATATAGTTAAGCAAGTCTCGCCCTACTTTTAATGTAATCCAAGTGTTGTGAATGACATCACTAAATATAATGAGAAAAGTTAGAATTAAGCCGATACGAGGTCTATAAAATAGAAGAATTGCTGCAAGTGGATCAATAAACGTTAAAGATGTCCAATAAATACAAGTAAATAAAGGCGCATTGTTATAGTCCCAAAACAAACCATGCATCAAAACTGTTTGTAAATGGTTGAACCCTGCACCAATAAGGCAAAGTGCATAAATACATCTAATAGTAAATTCAGTTTTCAAAAACAACTCTCTTATTCATTCATCATGCTATGTAAAAAATATTTTTATTTGGATAAAGCTATTCAATATTTTAATTGCAACAATCTACATAAATATAATTTAAAAGACTCTAAAAATAAATGATAAATGGCTATCCCCTTTCATCAATCTTACTTATAAGTTGTGAACTATTTGATTAAGCATCTATTAGAAATTCATACGATTAAAAGAACTCAATAAAATATTTTTTATAAATTATTAAAATTTTTTTATTTAATAAAATTTAAATTATTCAGTTAGATATATTCAAAATTAACACTTTTAAATAGCTTGCTTAAAACTAGGATTGGTTTTGTCTTAGTTTTATTATTGACTTAAAACACAGACTGCATTAGTCTGTGTTTATAATTGATCAATTATGAAATTAAATGGCTTATATCACTAGTAGCATTGAGTATGCGATTCACTGTCTTCTTTTTCTTGTGAACAATGAAGATAAACCTTTGAGTAGTAAGGACCTTGCTGAATTACAAGGAGTCTCTCCGAGTTTTATGGCCAAGATTTTTCCTAAACTTGAAAAGGCAGGTCTCGTTATTGCTCAAGAAGGTGTTCGCGGCGGCTATTTACTCGCCCGATCTGCTCATGAAATCAGTTTTTTAGATATTGTGAATGCCATTGAGGGTGAAAAACCGCTTTTTGAGTGCCAAGAAGTTCGTGGGAAATGTGCAGTCTTTAACACTGCCCCGCCAGATTGGGCAACCAGTGGTGTGTGCGCAGTACATGCAGTCATGCTACAAGCCGAAAAAGCCATGCGAGATGCTTTAGGTGCTCATACACTTGGCGATATTGCAGACCGTTTTGGCCGTTATGCACCTGACGTGTTTTTTAGTGATGTAAATGGCTGGATCAATGAACGCATCGAAGGAAGAACAGCAAAAATGCGTAAAAGTAAAATATCGCGGGATACCCCCGACTAATAAGTTAGTAGGGGTTCGCACCCTAATATAAAACACCCTTAATCCTTTTTAAATGCCTTCTCAGATTTTTTCGGACAATCAGAGAATGGATTCGCTCACCTTAAATTTTGTGATGAGTAGGAATATGTTGTCCGAAAATCTATCAAAAGGATAATCAAATGAGTAAGCGTATTATTATTGCAGGTTCTGGCTTTGCTGGCTTATGGGCTGCACTCGCTGCACAAAGAGCAATTCACTTAGCGTCGCAAGAACAAAACATTGAGGTACTGATTGTTTCCCCGAGCCCGAATGTTGGGATTCGTCCTCGTCTTTATGAAGCTGTGCTTGAAAACATGAACCCTGATATTTCAGAGTTATTAAGTGTGGTGGGAGTTAAATTTCTGGCAGGTTGGGTAAATAAAATTGATGTCGACCAACAGGCAATTGAGGTTTCAACCACCGATGACAACAAACAATCCTTAAGGTATGACCGTTTTATTCTGGCAACCGGAAGTACGACGTTTATGCCGCCTATATCGGGTCTTACCGAATATGGCTTTAGCGTAAGCACACTAGAAGATGCTGAAAAACTAGACCAACATCTTAAAAACTTAGCTAATAAACCTGCAAATGCAGCGCGTAATACGGTGGTCGTTGCAGGTGGTGGTCTTACTGGGTTAGAAACCGTTACTGAAATGCCTGAACGTCTGCGTAGCATTTTAGGTGAAACTGATGTCCGTGTAGTTTTAGTTGATTCCTCAACAGAAATTGGCGCGGCTATGGGGGATCAAGCAGCTACCGTTATTCGAGAAGCTCTTAGCGAGCTTGGTGTGGAAGGTAAAGCTGGGCTACGAGTTACAGCACTAGATGCATCAGGGGTAACACTTTCTAATGGCGAAAGAATTGAAACAGAAACCGTGATTTGGACTGCCGGTATGCGGGCTAATCCACTCACCTCTCAAATTGCTGGTGAAAAAGATAATTTAGGCCGTTTGATTGGGGATTCTTATTTACATGCACCTGAAGCAAAAAACATTTTTGTGACTGGCGATACTGTAAAAGTTCCAACCGATGATTTAGGCAATTTTAATGTGATGTCGTGTCAGCATGCTATGAGCTTAGGCCGTGTGGCGGGTTATAACGCTGCGGCAGAATTGGTTGATTTACCACTTCATCCATACAGCCAACCGAAGTATGTCACTTGTGTTGACTTAGGTCCTTGGGGTGCACTTTATACTGAAGGTTGGGATCGACAAGTTCAATTTGTGCGTGAGGAAGCGAAAAAAATTAAACAAGAAATTAATACCGTATGGATTTATCCACCAGTTGCTGACCGTGAAGCAGTTTTTGCAATAGCAAACCCTGATTTTGTAATTGTTCCTTAAATTTAACCTCGTAGGATCAATCCATTTATTTAAAAACCCTAAAAGCAAGCCCATCGCTGGTCCTACTTTTAGGGTTTATATTTGAATTATTAAATTATGACTTTTCTAGCTCTTCTATTATTGCTAGAGCCGTCTTTTTAGCTGAAAAAGGGTTTTGACCTGTAATTAACTTGCCATCTTGAACGACATATGGTGCAAAAGGAATAAAAGCCTTTTCATAACGAGCGCCATATTCTTTCGCTAACTCTTCGGCATTGTACGGCACTTTTTTTGCCACCCCTGCCAAAACCTCTTCACTCCATGCAAAGCCTGTTAATTTTTTGCCTGTTATAAGTCGTTCACCATTTGAAAGTCTGACATTGAGCAAGCCACAATAGCCATGACAAACACTTGAAACAATACCGCCTTTTTCATAAATATTTTTGGTGATTTCTTGAAGTTCAGGATTATCTAAAAAATCCCACATCACCCCATGGCCACCTGTGTAATAGATCACGTCATAATCTTGCCAATTAATATCGGAAGGCTTAAAGGTATTTGCCAGCAGCGTAATAAAAGCCTGATCTTTTTCTCGGTCTTTAACAGATTTATCTGCTACTAAAGGCACAAGCGATTTTGGTTCAATTGGAGTTTTTCCGCCATTTGGACTCACAATATCTTGCACATAACCTTGTTTTTCAAATTCGTCATAGGCATGGGTGAGCTCACCTAACCACAGTCCTGTTTGTTGATCTACATCCTTATAGCGTGAAACATTGGTCACGACGTGTAATATGCGTTTAGACATTTTCTCACCTCATTTTTCATATTTATAATTCTATTCTTTCGTCTATCAAAGCATAGAAAGTTGTTACTGAAAGTGTGTGCTTGGTAAAGTTATGAACCTTGCTTTTGTGTTACTATAAGTCTAAAGTTAGCTTGAATGTCAAGAGAGTATGTAGCTATGAATATTAGCGAGTTATCGAAATTAAGTGGTTTAAGTACCCCTACTATTCGTTATTACGAGCAAATTAAACTCTTGCCTAAAGCAAAAAGAAAATCGAATGGCTATCGTGAATATACTGATAACGATTTGAAACAACTTTCTTTAATCCAGCAAGCTCAACAAGTCGGGTTTTCTTTAGCAGAAATTAAAGCATTTTTGCCATCGAAAGTTGTCGCTTGGGACCATGATGCTCTCATTCAAACGATTGAAACCAAAATTCAGGAAATAGAAATTTTAGAACAAAAGCTAAAAGTCAGTAAGCAAAACTTACATACCATGATTGAAGCTATTAATAACAAACCAGATGAAATTACATGTGAGCAAAATGCAGAACGTCTGATGAATCTCTATTTTGACAACGCAAAAACACCATAATTTCAATTAGAGTTAATCGCTCTCGCGTTGTATAGATGGGTACTGGTATCAACTAAGTAACCAAAGCGTTTAAGTATCAATCTATAAATCTAAAAAAACGAATTACGGACCAACGCTGTAATTCGTTTTTTCATGCAAATACTATAGAAAAAAATCAGCCAATCTTTTGATAGCGAAAACCTTATTCGGGACCATCAATAAATGTGCTGTTTTAATAAAGGCTTTATTAATTAATGACCAGTGGACCAGAACCCGGTAGTTCGGTCACTAGCTTATAACCCATCAATTTTGCAGGTGTGTATGTACCACCCTTAACGGTATTTTTGAGCAAATAATTCACTACAGTCAGTGAACCATTTACGGTAAGGCTATAAGCGTTTTCCGTTTGGATGCGGGCGGTTTTGATTTCCCCACGTGAATTTCTTGCTTCACCCCAAACATAGGTGGGTACTTTTGCGCGGAGTTCCTCATTTGGCCCAACAACCGTTTTTTCTATACGCGATTTAATAAACTTCTGTACAGCATTTAGTTTTAATACTGGGCGTAAATAGTTCATCATTTTCGCACCAAAAATCATTTTGGGAAATGCGGGTACAAACACTTCAATGTTTGGAATACCTGTTGTATAGAACGCTGTAGATACGTCTCCCCATGGAACACTCATGGCACTTTTTTTACCATCACCAAAATCAATGGTCCGAACATAATGTGCTAATGGAACGGTAGTAATTTTTCCGTTTTTACGAATTTTTCCGCCTTCGGCCATGCCTTCTGTACTTGTTTTAGCAGTACCCGGTGAGAACCCTGTTCTAGAGTCAAAACCAAGCGCTAAATGGGTCGCATCTGGCAATGCTTCTTTGAGCGCAGCAGCAACACAATCTGTCGGGATCACATCGAAACCGACACCCGGACAAAGCACAACATCGGCTTTTTCAGCTTGACTATTAAGTGACTGTGCCAATTCAAATACAGCGATTTCACCAGTAATATCTAGATAGTGAGCACCAGCCTTTATACAAGCTTCCATCATGGGTTTTGATGTTGCTGAAAATGGCCCTGCACAGTGCATCACCAGTTTAAAGCCTTGGAGTTGTTGACTTACCGCATCTATGTTATCCAGCCCAAAAGCTTTATAGTCAAGTCCCAACTCTTGAGCTAATGTTTCAACCTTAGCGTTGTTACGACCAGCCAGAGTTGGTTTTAGACCTTGGCGTACAGCTTCACGAGCGATTAACTCGCCCGTGTAGCCATTTGCTCCATAAATTATCCAGTTTGAATCGTTAGGATTTGTCATAACACAACTCACTTATTAAGAAGCAAATGAATAGTCACGCATGCCTTTTTTGTATTGGCGGGGACGGCATGACATCGCTGATTGTTGCAAAATTAAAGCCCAAGCTGGTGAAACATTTGGTTTTGTTTTTTTACCAGAGCTTAAATTACGTAACTGGAATTTGACCACCGCCATATTGGCAAGTGAAGCAAGTGTTTTGTTCTTCCAAGTAATCGGTTTTAATTCAGGGCTAAGATTCTGGCCTTGTTTCCAAGCATTTGGCAAATTAGGTTCAATCGCTAGAGCTGTGGCAATACCGACCATATCTACACCGCTTTCAACTACTTTTTCTGCCACTTGTTTACGGCGTATGCCACCTGTCACCATAACAGGCATTTTGGCAACTTTACGAATCTCTTGCGCAAATTCTAAAAAGTAAGCTTCACGAGCAAGTGTACGGCCATCACGTGCTTGACCTTGCATTGCAGGTGCTTCATAGCTACCGCCTGAAAGTTCAACCAAATCGACTGCATGCTCATTTAACATTTTAACCACTTGTTGAGCATCTTCAGCGCTAAACCCACCACGTTGGAAATCGGCTGAATTTAGTTTCACTGCAACAGTAAACTGAGGCGAAACCACTTTACGAACAGCTTCAACAATCTCAATTAAAATGCGAGCGCGGTTTTCTAAAGAACCACCCCATTGATCTTGGCGTTTATTGCTCAGTGGAGAAAGAAACTGGCTTAATAAATAACCATGCGCTGCATGAATTTCTACACCTGTAAATCCTGCTTTTTCACCTAAACACGCCGTGTTTGCAAAACGCTGAATCACCTCTGCAATCATAGATTCCGTCATTTCGATTGGCGTGTTAAAACGATTTGACATTTTGCCAAGATCAAGTGAAATAGCTGATGGTGCCCACGTCTGCTGACCAAGATTGGCCTGCATCTGGCGACCCGGATGGTTAATTTGAAGCCACATCTGAGCGCCTTTTAAGCGCCCAATTTGTGCCCATTTTTTAAAAGTATCTAGATGCTTTTCATCTTCAAGCACTACGCCGCCCGGTCCAGTCATCGCTCGGCGGTCTACCATTACATTTCCGGTAATGATTAAACCTACGCCACCATTTGCCCAAGCCTGATATAAACGCATTAATTCTTCTGATGGTGCATGGTTTAAATCAGCCATATTTTCTTCCATTGCCGCTTTAGCAATACGGTTTGGAACATATGAGCCATTTGGGAATACTAATTTTTCGAACACTTTCATTGGAATGACCTCATTCAGTATGGCTTTACTTTAAGATTAAAGCTAACTTTAATGTCAATACCTTTTAGCATTTCTATATTTATTACTTTCAATTTCATTTACTTATAAATAAAAAAAGAGGCACTTAATAGGCCTCTTTTTTAAACTTTAAAGCTTTAAATTATTCGCGAATAAACGTCAACAAGTCAGCATTAATCACTTCATGGTTTACAGTTAACATACCGTGAGAAAAACCCGGATAGATCTTGAGTTGGCTATTTTGAAGTAACTCAGCAGATTTTACGCCAGACGTTTTATAAGGCACGATCTGATCGTCATCACCATGTAACACCAAAACAGGAATGGTGATTTTCTTTAAATCTTCGGTAAAGTCAGTTTGTGAGAACGCCACAATACCATCGTAATGCGCTTTTGCACTACCCGTCATACCCTGACGCCACCAGTTAGCAATAATACCTTCAGATGGTTTCGCATCTGGTCGGTTAAAACCATAGAACGGACCAGATGGAAGATCTCGGAAAAATTGCGCACGGTTGGTGAGAACCTGATTTTGCAGATCATCAAAAACTTCTTTTGGTAAACCTTCAGGATTATTTTCAGTTTTAACCATCAGTGGCGGAACTGCACTGACAAGAACAGCTTTCTTAACATTGTCTTGGCCATGACGTGCAATATAATGAGCTACTTCACCACCGCCCGTTGAGTGGCCAATGTGAATTGCATTTTTAATATTCAGATGTTTAACCACTTCTGCAACGTCATCTGCGTAGTGGTCCATATCGTGACCATCCCACACCTGACTTGAACGTCCATGTCCCCGTCTATCATGAGCAACTACACGAAAACCTTCTTTAAGGAAAAAAAGCAACTGTGTGTCCCAATCATCTGAACTTAAAGGCCATCCATGATGAAAAAATAAAACTTGGGCATCACGTGGTCCCCAATCTTTATAGAAAATTTCTACGCCGTCTTTTGTGGTTACATATCCCATCTTTGTTCTCCTGGTGAAAAACTGCTTGTTGATTCGTTATAAAGGATTGAATATTTATACTAAGTTTAAAGTTAACTTTAAGGTCAACTATCTTAATCGTCTTTTAAAAATAAAATTTATATGAAGACGCTAGGCGATATTGTATCTTTTTAATCTTTAATTGTTTTTATTTCCCTTAAATGTCAAAGACTTTACACCTCAAAATTAAAGACTTGACCTTAAAGTTAGCTTTAATCTTATAGTTTCTGTATTGATTCTAAATTAACACGTCTTGAAATATACAGCATTAGCTACTCGGTCAATTAATGTAAAGGTGAACTTTCATGAATACAAAACAACAGTTTACTGAAGTTGAATTTGGGCAACAAAAAGTCAAAGTACCCAAAGGTGGTTATTATGACCGTTTCAGAATGAACCCCGATTTAGATGAAGTCGCGCAAGATCCTGCTGTTGGCAACATCGATTTTTTCCGTCATATACCTAAAAAAATTGTGGAATCCCGAGTAGGTCCTGTTTGGGCACCCAATTTTTATTATCGTAGTGCAAATGTACAACTGCTCATGCTTGCACCTATTAAGCAAATTAAAGCAAAACTTCCTGCTGACTTAACGCCATTACAACCATTTCCGGGTTACGGGTTGGTTGCTGTTACGTTTTTTACCTATTCTGTTTGTGACAATGACCCTTATAACGAAGTGTCGATTGCGATTGTTGTCCGTAAGCCTAATGCTCGTGGTTCACATATTGCAGAGTTAATGAAATCGATGCGTCAACGTCATTTTTATGCTCATGTTTTAGCTTTGCCTGTTGATACTGAAATCGCCAGAGTGCGTGGTGTATATGGTTACCAGCTACCAAAATGGTTAACTAAAATTGACGTCAACATTAACTCAAAAGAAGTGCAAGCCGATATTTTTGATGTTAATGGCAAATTGGATTTAAGCTTAAAGACCGCTGTACCGACTTTAAAACATGTTGATTCTGAAACACATATTAATAAAGCAACTATGCTCCATGTAGTTGATGGGAAATGGCACCAGACAGAGGTTCAGTCCAACATTCTTTCTTTTGCGCAAAAGCTTTTTCCAAAGAATGTTCAACTCGAGAAAAATGAGGGGCCTTTAACTACATTGCTAAATGAATTAGGTGCTTCAAAAATTTTACGTCTAGATGTTGTTGAAGATGCTCAGGTGATACTTAATTTGCCGATTAAACTTCTTTGATATTTTGGCGGTATGATTACCGCCTCCCTTTAATTTAAAATAAACTTAAAGCTATTAATATCATAGTCTAATCACATATCTAAGTTAGGCTATTTTCGCCATTTCGACACTACGCTGCTGCAACAGTTTCACCGATTGCTTCGCTTGCCAAGCTAATTCCATCATATCAACATCAGGAATTTGATCATTTTCCACCACCATTTTTCCAGCCACAAACATGGCTTTAATATGTGCTCTCCCACCACTTGCCACAGGGCCAATCGCCATATCATGTAAGCCGAAATAACGCGGATCATCTAATTGATAAGCCACTAAATCTGCCTGTTGTCCAACCTCAATTGAACCCACTTGATCTAAACCTAAAATCTTAGCTCCACCTAAAGTTCCCCAACGAATGATATCCTCAATACTTGCAGCATCTGCTCCTCCTTCAAATAACCCACCCTCATATTGAGGTAGAGCCGACATGCCCTTTCTGGCCCGTTGTAACAACCATGCAGCATGGGTTTCAGATAACATATCTGCGGCTTCATTCGAGCCCGCACCATCTACTCCAATCGAAATGGTCATACCCGCTTGTTCTAAACTGACAAGATCGGCAATACCACTCCCCAAACGTGCATTACTCTGAGGACAATGTGCAATCCCTGTTTGTGTTTGACCCAACAGCTGTATTTCTTCAGGTAATAGCTTAACCAAATGGGCAAACCAGACATCGCTTCCAACCCAATCCTGCTCTGCACAAAACTGTACAGGTGTCATACCAAATTTAGCTCTAGCCGCATCCAGATAATCTACTGTTTCAGATAAATGGCTATGCATGCGGATACCGAATTGTCTAGCAATCTTGGCGCTTTCTCTTAATTGCTGTGCAGTGGTCGAATGCAAAGCTGTGGTGGGTGCCATCACAATTTTCCGGAATGCATCGGAACTTGGTTGATGATATCGCTGTACTAGGAGTTCTATATCCTCCATATAGTCTTCAAATTTCTCAGGACGTAATGCTTGCGGTAATTCGCTTTCTAAGCCACGCGTTAGAGTTGCGCCACCTCGGCATAACACAAAACGCATGCCTAACTTTTCAGCTTCATCAAATAAAATCGCAGCCCCATCGAACGGCATTTGTGGCCAGTAAAGATAATGATGATCGGCTACTGTTGCACAACCTGACCTTAATAATTCAATCAACCCAATGCGTACTGCCACCCGAAATGTAGCTTCATCGAATGCACCACGAAATCTATAGGGTGTACTGGCAAGCCAAGAGGTTAGGTTTTGATTTAAACCTTGCGGTTCTCCCTTCAATAAGGATTGAAATAAATGATGATGAGTATTTACCCAAGCTGGATAAATTACACAGTCTTTCGCATCGATAATTTGTTCATTCGATTGTGCGGTCAGTTGTCCCAATTCAATAATTTTACCGTCTTGAATACGGATATCAGTAAATGAAGAACGTGCTGCATCCCCCGATAACCCTGTCAAAATGGCATAAGCATTTTTGATTAAATAGCGATGATTTAAAGAACCATTATTTGAAAGATCAGGACTCATACTTGTTCACTCTCATGCCATTTACTTAAAAAGAAATGACTTAATAAAGACATCAGCACAAATAAACCCAAGCCTGTGCACGTGATAAGAAATAGTGCGGCAAACATTAATGGTAAATCGAGCTGAAAACCTGCTTGCAAAATTTGGTAAGCCAAACCTGCACTAGTCCCACCAGCTCCAGCCACAAACTCCGAAACCACGGCGCCAATAAGTGCCAAACCAGAAGAAATACGCAACCCACCAAAGAAATAAGGCAAAGCATTCGGCACACGTAAGCGTATTAAAATTTGCCAACGACTGGCTTTATTGATCTGAAAAAGATTAAGCAAACCTTTGTTGACGCTACGTAGACCTAAAGTGGTGTTAGTCAATATTGGAAATACTGCAACTAACATGGCACAAACGACTAATGCTAATGTTGTATTTTGAATCCAGATAATCACCAGAGGGGCAATAGCGACAATTGGAGTCACCTGAAATAAAATGGCATAAGGCATAAAACAGGCTTCTACTACACGGCTTTGTACAAAGACGAAAGCAATCAAGGTGCCAATGACTACAGCACAGACAAAAGCTAATAAGGTAATTTTTAGTGTGATCAACAAGCTTCCAAATAACACACTGGACTCTTTAATCATTGCCATAACAATATCGCTGGGTTTTGGTACGACATAGACAGGTACTTCAAGCTGTTGAAAACTCAACTGCCAAACTAGTAGGAAAATCAGACCTAACCCTAGTGGAGCTGCAATACGTTGTACCTTTGGATGTTCCATTAATGGTTTAATCATGACCATGCCCTCCGCTTGCCTCAGCTAATACTTGGGATAGATGTGAACATTGTTGAATAAAGACTTCAGAACTACGGAAAGCTTCATCACGCACATAAGGCCCCTCAATTTCAAGGTCAGCCACCACACGTCCTGGTCGTGCCCCCATCACAATGACCCGAGAAGATAAATACACTGCTTCATAGATGCTATGAGTAACAAAAACTACGGTTAAATCTCGCTCAGACCATAATTGACGAATATCACTGTCAAGTTTATGGCGAGTAAATTCATCTAAAGCTCCGAAGGGCTCATCCATTAACAGTAAATCTGGTTCAGTCACTAATGCACGAGCCAAGGAGGCACGCATTTGCATGCCCCCCGAAAGCTCGCGGGGATAAGCCTGACTAAAGTTTTCTAAACCAACGGCCTTTAACGCGGCCATAACTTTGGGTGTACTAGTTGATTTCGAAATATGCTGCAAATCCAAAGGTAAGCGTACATTTTCTGCAATATTAGCCCAAGGCATCAGGGTTGCTTCTTGAAAGACCATTGCCATTTTGCATTGTGATTGAATCTCGGCCTTGCCATTCCAACGCACTAGTCCTGCAGAAGGTTGCTCCAGATCGGCAAACATTTTCAGTAAAGTACTTTTCCCGCAACCTGACGGTCCAAGTAATGAAACAATCTCACCACGTGCAATATTTAAATCCAAACGTTGTAAAGCATTAGTACCATTTGGATAAGTCTTTTCTACCCCTCTGACCATAATCATTGGCGTAATAAAATTTGAAGATTCATGTATAGAAGTATCAATTGTTAATGCAGAATTCATATGGTTTCCCCTCCGCGCGAATGCCTTATTTCTTAACCCTATAACCCTGACTACTTGGCAGTTTTAACAAACTGTGTGGTATAAGCAGTTTTCCAGTTGGTTTGAGCTTTTAACAAACCAGCGTTCACCATAAAATCTCGTGTGGCTTTCCAACGCGCATCGGTCATGACCCCGATTCCTTGCGTTTTAGCATCTCCCCCATCAATCAGTTTGAGTTTGCGCATTTGACCTACTGCAAAGGCCAGCAGATCATCTTTCATATTTGGGTTTTCTTTTTTAATCAGACTATTCCCTAATCGAGGATCAGCTAAATAGTTTTTCCATCCTTCCATCGATGCCTGAACAAAACGACGCACAACATCTGGTTTGTTTTGAATCACATCATTGCGTGTAACTAAAATACCGCCATAAGCTGGATAGCCAGCATCAGCAAATAAAAAGAAATTACTTGAAGGCTCTGCTTTTTTTGCCTGAAAGACTTCAGAGGTTGCATAGGCTTGCTGTGCCACATTTTTGCCAGCTAAAAATGGCTGCATATTGAAGGTATAAGGGCGAGCCTGTGCTGCATTTAATTTATATTTCCCTTTTAACCATGGCCACCAGCTTGCTTGCCCACTGGTTGAAACAAGAATTGTTTTGCCTTTTAAGTCCGCCAAAGACTTTACATCGCCATGAGTTAATACACCTTGTGGGTCAAACTGAAATGGTGCCGCAACTGCTTTGATTGGAAAATTACTTTCAATACCCTTTAAGACCTGTAAATCATAATTAATTATAATGTCGGCACGTTTGGACAATAGTAAGGTCATATTATTGACCTGTGGCCCACCAATTTTAATATCGACATCGAGTCCGTATTTTTTATAAATCCCTTGTGCAAGTGCCTGATAATATCCACCTTGCTCGGCTTGTGCATACCATGTGGTTTGTAGAACAAGTTTATCGGCAGCATAACTGGTTGAACTGAAAATTGTTCCTAGCCCCAATAATGTACTCACAATAACAGTACGTCGCCCTTTGCTTACATAGTGCTGAATATTCATAAATAAGCCCCCTAAATCTGTATTGATTTATCTTGCTATTCTTTTTAGGGGGGCAATCAATGTATCAAATGTACATTTCTCTCAAAACCAAGATGGTTTTGTCCCCAAAAGAGGAACAGCAAACGCTGTAGAGCAATGTCCCGCATGTTTACTACACACTGACCGCTTATACTCAGGAATGAACTAGCAAGCTCTGTGCCAATTTTGATTTCATTTTGTTTTTCATAGTAATAATCTAATTTGGGCTTATTTTTAATCATGCCTAGATGAATAAACTGCGTTAATTAATTTGTTTTATATGCGGCTTAGTGGTGCACCAGGTCATCATTCATGCACTCCACAGGTGCTTTTCTAGAATAAAAGCTTTTTAATTATTCATCGCTGATTCCTCTATAAATGCAATATTGCTCTCCCCATCCCAACTTCATAACCTATCCTTAGAAATTGGCACAAAAAGTGCTACATGCTCTATATCAGAGTAGAAGCGTTCAGCATAGTAGTAATATCAATTGCTATGTGGGTCATTGCTCAGAAAACAGCTCATGTTCTTTACATAAAGTTATCTTTTATTAAGAACGTGTGGCTCTTTTTTGAATGTGACCCATCTATTTCAATCTATTTGATTGGGTCACGATTATCCAAAATATGAGGTTGAAATATGAACAGCGCCAATATGACTCCAGTAGCTGAAAATGACTACAGCTTAGAAGAACTGCAAAAAGAAGCTCGTATGGGAGCTTTTGGTCAAGAGACCTTTGAACGGGAAGTCCGGGTCATTGATTTATCAAATTTTGAACAACGTAAATATGAAATTGCGGACCAACTTTGGTCAGCAGCTACCGATATTGGTTTCTTTCAAGTATCGAATCATGGCATTCCACTTGAACAGATTCAAACTGCATTTGAAATGACACAACAGTTTTTTAATCTGCCAGAATCGATTAAAGCTCGCTACCCACTCAATCGCAATGCAGGTTGGGAAAGTAAGGCACAGGTTCGTCCATCGACCAGCACACCAGACCAAAAAGAGTCTTATCAAATTACCCGCCCACGTATGGAAGGTCTTTATCCTAGTCAAGAGGAATTACCTAATTTTAAAGATACCATGTTGGAGTTTGAACATGCATGCTGGCAAGTCGGCATGAAAATTTTATCTTGCTTTGCTTATAAACTAGGCTTTGCCGATAACTTCTTTACTCTTGCTCATGACCCTGATCAAGAAAGCTACCAAAGTACTTTAAGAATGCTGCACTACTATGCAATTGACCCTGCTCTTAAAGATCAATTAGGTCTATGGCGTGCAGGAGCGCATACAGATTTTGACTGTTTAACGCTACTGTTCCAACGTAAAGGACAAGGTGGCCTGCAAGTTTGTCCGGGTAAAGATATGGAACAACAGCAATGGACCAGCATTGAGCCACGTGATGATGTAATTACCTGTAATATCGGTGATATGCTCACGCGTTGGAGCGATGATCAACTACCTTCTAATTTTCATCGTGTTAAAAATCCTGAAACAAATGAATATCAAGGCGCACGTTATAGTTTGGCGTTCTTCTGCCAAGCCAATGAAGATATGATCATTGAAGGACCACAAAAGAAATATCCGGCCATTACAGCTAAAGAATATTTAAAACAAAGAATTAGCGCAAACTTCAACGGAAAGTATTAAAATTACTGTGTACGGTCAGAGATAAATAGTCTCTGACCGTTCTGAAGTTTCAGCAATACATATTGTCATTAATCATTCTTAAACTTTTTATCCTTATTCAATAACGTAATATCCAGTTCAACTGGTCTGATCTGTTATTAAAAATACGGCTAATTTTAAGCACGTGCACCAACAAATAGATAAATTTTGTGTAGAATCAAATTATTTATTTATATATTTATGGTGTGTTGCTTATGAGCCCACAAGCTATGCTCAATGGAAAATCATCTCAGGTGACTGAGCAAGCGGTGGAAATCATTTATCAACGCATTCAACAAAATACTTATGCAGTCGGGTCTGCCTTACCCTCACAACGTGAGCTTGCCATTCAATTAGGAATCAGCCGTGCTTCTTTACGTGAAGCATTAACCCGCCTCGCCGCTTTAGGTCTATTAGAAATCAAAGCAGGCAAAGGTGTTTACGTTATTTCACAGCATAGCCAAGCGGCAGAACAATGGGATGGTGAACATCGTGTATCACTTAAAGATTTCTATCAATTACGCTATGTACTAGAAAGTTTTTGCGCACTTCTCGCATGTGAGTATTTAACTGAAGATGATAAGTCCATCTTACAGCAACATTACCAATCATTAGCAAGTGCAATCAAAGAACAAAATTGGCAAGCAGCCTCTGAATTTGATTATGCATTTCATCAACATATTATTGAACTTAGTCATAATCAATCGATTATTCAAACACTTAAAATACATACCGACTGGATTAAAAAGAGTCAGATCCTACCCTTTGTTCAACCCAATCTGGCATTTAAAACCATTCATGAACATGAATTAATTCTGCAAGCTTTATTTAATCAGGACTCAACAGCAGCTGAAAAAGCTATGCAAGCACATATTATTGGTGCCGCACAGCGTGCTGGTGTATATTTTTCCAGACATAACAGCACAATATAATCATAAATTCCAAATTTGTAGTGCTATGCACTACTTTGCTCCATACTTTGAACCACATCAATACCACTTTATTAAGATTGCTTTTTAATGAGGCAATATTACTGGTATGACCAGTAAAACCAGTTAATAAAATTGGCACACTTCTCGCTTAGAACGGTTTAGAAACTTACTTAAATACTTAGGATCTGAACAATGAATATCGCGATTGTAGGTGCAGGTATGGGCGGTTTAACTGCTGGTATCGCTTTAAAAAAATTTGGTCATCAGGTCACAATCTATGAGCAAGCAGCCGAAATATTACCTGTTGGCGCTGCCATCTCACTTTGGTCAAATGGTGTTAAGTGTCTTAACTATCTTGGTTTAACGGATCAAATCCAGAAACTAGGTGGACAAATGGAGTCTTTAGCATATCTTGATGGTCTTAACCAACAAACCATGACCCAATTTAGTTTGTTACCTCTATATAAAGAAGTAGGACAACGTGCCTATCCTGTCGCTCGCGCTGATCTACAACAATTATTAATGCAGCAATTTGGTCTGGAAGACATCAAACTCGGTATGAAAATGACTGCAATTGAAGCACATCAAGATCATGTCACCATTCATTTTCAGGATGGTTCGCAAATTACAGCTGATCTACTGATTGGTGCAGATGGTACACATTCTCTTACACGGCAGTTTGTATTGGGCCATCAAGTTGAACGTCGCTATGCTGGCTATGTAAATTGGAATGGATTGGTTGATATTGATGAGCAGATTGCACCAGCCATGCAATGGACCACATATATTGGTGAAGGTAAACGTGTATCACTCATGCCCGTTGCACAAAATCGTTTCTATTTCTTCTTTGATGTACCGCTTGAAGCTGGACTGTCAAATCAGCGTGAACATTATAAGCAAGACCTTAAAATGCATTTTAGTGGTTGGTGTGAACCAGTACAAAAACTCATTGAGCGTTTAGATGAGAAAAAAACCAATCGTGTCGAGATCCATGATATCGAGCCTTTTATGAATTTCTATAAAGGACGTGTAGTGCTCTTAGGTGATGCTGCCCATAGCACTACTCCGGATATTGGACAAGGTGGCTGCCAAGCCATGGAAGATGCGATTTATCTCGCTCGTGCCTTACAAATCAATACTTTTGGATTGGAAGATGCTTTGAACCGCTATCAAAACAAACGCAATGATCGTACTAAGGAAATGGTGTTAAGAGCACGCAAACGTTGCGATGTGACACAAATGAAAGACCCGAAAATCACCCAAGAGTGGTATGAATCTTTATATCAAGAACAAGGTACTCACATCATGCAAGGGATCATCAGTAATATTATCGGCAATCCTCTCGACTAGATATTTAAATACTTTCCCCCTCTATAGGGGGATTTTTTAACCTATAAAAAAAGTGCATATTTCGATTTAAATATGCACTCGATGCTATAAAACACAGTTAAAACTTATAAGACAGTGCAAAACGGTTTTGTAAGAAATTTTTGTCATAGCGTGGTGATGTTTGGATACCTGCAAAATTGCTGACACTAAAACCTTTTAAGGCTCCCGTAAAATTATAAATACCAAACAACATATATTCAGATTGATTTCGACTCGCGACATTTTCCGACTCTTTTAAGTCCATAAATGAATAACGCGCGCCAGCTATTAACTGATCTGTCAATTTACCTTCTAAAGACAACATCAATGCATTACCTGCACCTAAATCTTGAGTGCTGGTGAAAAATGGCTGGGCAAAAAGTTCACCTGAAGAGGTTTTAGCTGCATAGGGTGTTAATAATGCCCCATTCAAATAACTTCCCTGATCTGGTTTTATATAGTTATACGCGACTTTTAGACTGGCGGTAGGCATAACCTTAAACGCAGCCTGTACACCGAAAATGTGGCTATTAACCTCTCCAGCAAGTGCTTTGCCTTGATCTTTACCTGAAATATACTGGATTGAAAATTCAGGACTATAATTGAGCTTTGGAATTGCTAAATCAGCTTGGGTATAGATTAGACGCGTATAGTCATCATAATTTTGATACCAAAATTGCGTTTTTAAACTTTTATCATTGGCTAAATTAAAGCGCTTCCCTGCACCAACCGACCAAACCCCATTGGTTTCCACATTTGAATTTTGACGAGAAGTTTTATTGAACTCATCCTCGCCATAACTTTTATATTTATTTACTTTAGTGAGTCGTAAGAAATCATAATTATTCCCGATCTGTACATCAGCGGCCTGATATAAAAACATCAATACACGACGGTCAGCATAATCGCCCATAAAAGGTAAATTTAGCCGCTGGTTACCAATCGTCACTCTAGCCAAATCGTTTTTCCAGCTTACATAAGCTTCTGCTAGACCATCCCTATCTTCTTTTAATTCTGGCACTTCATCATTTTCATTTTTATCATCCAGTCGGCGTTGTATGTCGTATCCCACAGCTGCCTGTATGCCATAAAAAGGAGCTGTTTCATATTTAATATATCCACCAATGACGGTCGTATCCTGATTTAAATTATTCACAAAATAGCCATTATTAAGTGAGTAATATGCAGATTTAACTACCCCATGAATACTGCCGCACGCAAATGCTGCCCCTATACGGTCCATTGCATCATTACTCGTCTGACAATCCTGCTTTAGATTAAATAGGCCATTCAGACTGGTATCAGCAGCCCATACCGGCACAGTAGCAACCATGCTCAGCATAAGTAATGCCGATTTTAATTTAAAATTTCTCATAAAATTCCCCTGTAAGATTTGGTTTAAAAGTCGCTTATGGTCTTTCAAAAGACCTGTTTTTGACCTTTTAAAGTCAAAATCCCCCTAACCTATTCATCATTGAATAAGCGACCTTTAAATTTTTGCGAGTGAAAATGTGGTTAAATTAGAATGTCTAATTCCTAACCGGTGTCGATCAATGCCCTGAATTTATGGGCGTAGTTGCAACATCAACGGACTTTTTACTAAACGATAAGTGGTTAAAAATAATATTGAGCAAAATGGCAGTGATACAGGCAGAACTAATACCTGAATGTAATAGGGTTTTTACCCATGTCGGGAATTGGGTATAAAACTCTTGGTTTACAATTGGAATCATGCCGATTGTGAGTGAAGTAGCGACAATAATCAGATTTTTATGATCGTTATAATCTACTTTGGCTAAGGTTCTTATCCCACTAGCGGCAACAGTACCGAATAATACAATGCCCGCTCCACCTAAAACTGGCATCGGAATTGATGCAACAAAGCGGCCAATAACAGGTAATAAGCCCAAGATAATTAAAATTCCACCAGCTGTTGCGACTACAAAACGGCTTTTAATACCTGTAATTGCAACCAGACCTACATTTTGAGCAAAGGCGGTTTGCATGAATGAACCAAAGATTGGGGAAATTGCACTCGATAGCATATCTGCACGTAGACCATCACCAATTCGTTTTGAATCAACTTTAGTTCCAACGATTTCACCAATCGCAATAATATCGGCCGTGGTTTCAGTCATGATTACCAAAGTAACAATTACCATGGAAAGAATGGCAGAAAATTCAAATACAGGAGAACCAAAATGGAAGAAACTTGGAAAAGCAAAAATAGGACCTGTACTTACTCTTGAGAAGTCAGTAAAGCCTGCAATATAGGCAATTACCGTACCCAAAACAATTGCTACAAGGATCGCAAGGCGGCGCAGAATCTGATTTCGTAACATACTAAAAATAATCACAATCGCTAGCGTAATTACCGCCAAACCAGTATTAGTCGGATCTCCCCAGTTTTCAGCTTTCGGGTTTCCCCCCATAATCCAGCGGATCGCAACAGGTGTGAGCGAAATACCAATCATGGTAATGACGCATCCTGTGACCACAGGTGGAAAGAAGCGGATAATTTTTGCAAAGAATGGTGTAATCAACAAACCAATTAGAGATGCGACAATCACAGCACCAAACGCAGATGGCAAACCACCACCGGTACTCACAATTGCCAAAATAGTGGCAACCCCAGCAAAAGACACCCCTTGCACAATCGGTAATTTTGCACCGAAATATTTAAAACCAATGGTTTGTATAACTGTGGCGAGGCCTCCCACAAATAAGGCGGCAGCTACCAATAAGCCAATCTCTGAAGCATCTAGACCAGCAGCTGCACCAATAATCAATGGCGGTGCAATAATTCCACCGTACATGGTCAACACATGCTGCAAACCATATAAGATGTTTTTATTCATCCCTAAATATTGATGTTCTGCTGAGATATACGAATCTCTCTCTGGATTTATGCTGTCTTGATGCATGGGTTAGTTCCTCAAATTAAATTCATGATGTCCATATTGCTTGGGTTAATTTAGCTGCCACGATATGTTGAATATGAAAAAGGACTGATCAATAGAGGCACGTGATAGTGCTGGTGAATATCATTGACTTTAAAATCAATACAGACTCTCGGGTAAAAGCTATTGGTATTTAGAGCCTGAAAATAATCCGCTACTTCAAAAACCAATTGATAATGACCACGAATAAAGGAGTCGACATTAAATGCTTGAATACGTCCATCTGCATCAGTGAATTGTTCATCGATTAAAATATATCCATGGCTCGTTTCCTCGAACAATTTCACCAATACTTGAGTTGCTGGCTCGCCGAGTGATGCACTTAAAATATGTGTGCTGATCCCCGCCATTATTGAATCTCCTGATTTGAGCGAAGAAGGACGTTTCTGAATCAATTCAGAAACCCAAGTTGGGATATGCACACAGGCTTGTAAGACCAGCCGAGCCTGACTAGAAGCTAATTGATTAAAAGTTTCGAGTTGCATATCCGCTCCAATTTAATGCATTGTCTGACTGGTCTGACCAGATACATTAAATTAAGCAACAAATATGCCAGTTTAAATGAGATAGGCTTTTTAATAGTTATACATACAATAGAACTTTATGTAGACTTTTGAACACTATCCTTAAGGATAGAAAACAACAATAAAAAAAGAGACCCGTTTGTGGCCTCTTTTTTAAATTGATTAGATTGCTTCTCTGGTCATCTCACCATTCACCAATCTTAAAATCTGCAACGGGTTGCTGTCTTTTAAAGCCTCTGGCAATAAATTTTGTGGATAGTTCTGGTAACACACAGGTCTTAAATAACGGTCAATGGCCAAGGTTCCAACTGAAGTACCTCGGGCATCTGAAGTGGCTGGGTATGGCCCCCCGTGTAC
The DNA here is from genome assembly GCF_000581275.1 of Acinetobacter sp. 809848. Taxonomy (NCBI): domain Bacteria; kingdom Pseudomonadati; phylum Pseudomonadota; class Gammaproteobacteria; order Moraxellales; family Moraxellaceae; genus Acinetobacter; species Acinetobacter sp. 809848. Next base: position 11,253 of record NZ_JEXG01000021.1, on the reverse strand, counting down.
CATCGCATCACAGACCTCAACACCTGTTGGGTAGCCATTTATAAGTAATCGACCAGCTTTTTCCTCTAGCACAGGGACCACATCTGCAAACTCGATTAAGTCTGCTTCGTCGGCAATTAAAGTCGCTGTCAGCTGTCCATTCATGCTTTGTAGCGCCTGAATGAGTTGAGCTTTATCTTCAACTTCAATGATGACCGTGGTAGGCCCAAAGATTTCTTCTTGTAAAAGCTGGTCACCCGCCAGTAAAAGCTCAACATCAGCTTTAAAGAGTTGTGGCTGTGCCTGATTGTCTTGTTGAGTATTGCCAGCCAAGTGTTCAATGCCTTGATGCTCGGTTAAGTGCTCAAGACCAGCGGTATAACTTTTTAAGGTTCCGGCATTCAGCATAGTCTGTGCAGGTTTGCCACCTATAATTTCGGTTAGGTTACTAATGAGCTGATTAAACTCGGCTGATTTAATTCCCAAGATTAAGCCCGGATTGGTACAGAACTGACCACAGCCTAAAACCACTGAATCAGCCAAGTCCTGTGCAATTTTGTCACCACGGTTTTTTAAGGCTTCTGGCAACATCAGCATCGGGTTAATGCTACTCATTTCAGCAAATACGGGAATTGGTTGTGGACGGGCTGCGGCCATGTCACATAAAGCGCGACCACCACGAAGTGAACCGGTAAAACCCACAGCCTGAATTAAAGGATGTTTCACTAAAGGTTCACCCACGCCATTACCGTAGATCATGTTAAATACACCTTTTGGCATACTTGATTTTTCTACGGCACGCTCAATTGCCTGAGCTACAAAATCTGCTGTCGCCATATGTCCACTGTGGGCTTTCACCACCACAGAACAACCTGCGGCGAGTGCCGAAGCAGTGTCACCACCTGCAGTTGAAAATGCTAAGGGGAAGTTACTTGCCCCAAAGACCGCAACAGAACCAACACCGATTTTAATCTGACGCAGGTCTGGACGTGGTAAAGGCTGGCGCTCAGGCAAAGCGGTATCAATACGGGCACCTAAAAAATCACCACGGCGTAATACTTTGGCAAACAGGCGCATTTGTCCACTGGTACGGGCACGTTCACCTTGCAAACGTGCCAGCGGTAAAGCGGTTTCCTGTGAGACAATTTCAAGAAAATCTGTACCTAATGCATCGAGTTCATCGGCAATATTTTCTAAAAAGGTAGCGCGCTGTTCAGGTGATGTATGGCGGTAAGTTTTAAACGCTTGACTTGCTGCTTCACAAGCTTGATTTACTTCTTGCTCGGTTGCATGGTGAAACTCATAAGGTAGAGCCTCACCAGTCGTAGCATGAATGCTTTTTAATAAGGTTGTACCTTGTGCGCTGCGTGAACCGCCAATAAAGTTGTGTCCAATGACCATTTTAAATTCCTTAAAGAGTAATAACTGAACCAATCGGTAGCTCTGGTTGGGTATGGGCTAGTTTGTTTTTAAGAGGAAGACCGAACTCTTTCATCTCTATTTCAAACTCATCGTTGACTTGCGCTTGAATACCGTCGGCAAAAGACAAAGTGGCTGTACCGAAATAGTGAATATGAACATCCCCTGCTTTTAAGAATTGTTGATACTTAAAGTGGTGATATTCCAGATTTGCCAAGCTATGACACATATTGTCTTCACCCGACAAAAATTCTTTTTCCCAAATGATTTGTCCATCACGGCGTAAGCGGCTGGTTCCCACTAAATGTTTCGGTAATTCGCCTGTTCGTAAAGCTGGACCAAAACTACAAAAACGTAATTTTGAATGCGCCAGATATAAATAATTACGACGTTCCATCACATGGTCAGAATATTCATTGCCCAGCGCAAACCCGATTCGGTAAGGCTTTAAGTCTTCTCCAATCACATAGAGGCCTGCGATTTCAGGTTCTTCGCCGCCATCTTCAGCAAATGGGGGTAAAGGTAATTCAGCTCCCGGCCTTACCACAATTGAACCGTCGCCTTTATAAAACCATTCTGGCTGCGCCCCGATCTGACCTTGTGCTGGACGCCCCTTTTGTAGCCCCCATTGAAATATCCGCATGGTGTCGGTCACCGAGCTGTCATCGCTTAAATTTTGTTGATGCATTTTGTCGCGTGCAGATGCAGAACCTAAATGGGTTAAGCCTGTACCGGACACTAAACAGTGTGTTGGGTCTGGATGGTCTAAAGGCGGCAGTACCTTTAAGTTTGCTAATAAAGATGAATAATCATAGGTCTCCGCTTCAAAGCCTAACGCCTCAATTTGTCGTTCCAATGAAATTTTATTGCGGATTGCCAAAAGTGCTAAATCACGAACCGATTGAATATCTTTAACCGGATATGCCATGTTGCCTTCTACTTTGGCGACGGCACGTTGATTTGCACGATTTTCAAATTGAATAATTTGCATGTTTTATTCCTTACAAAGGCTTTTGAATATTCACTGTTTGTGTTTTTTGACGTTCGAGCTTGGCATACACGATGTAGGTCAGAATCAAGCCAAAAAGCATAACGATAGATAAGAAATACAAACCAGCAGCCATATTTCCCGTGTATTCTTTTAAAAGTCCGATACCAAATGGCCCGACATAGCCACCTAAATTTCCAACAGAGTTAATTAAGGCAATACCAGCCGCTGCACTTGCACCTGTTAAGAAACGGCCAGGTAATGTCCAAAACACGGCAGTTGAAGAAAATAGGCAGAACGCAACCACAGCCAAAGCAGCCAACTGCATGACTGGAGAATTTAGCCAACCACTTAAAAACATTGCACAAGCGCCTAGTGCGTAGAGAAAACTTAAATGTCCGTAGCGGTCATTTAGACGATCGGTACTACGTGGAATAATTAACAAACCAATAATTCCAAAAACGTAGGGAATGCTAGATAGGAAGCCAATTTGAAGATCAGTACCACCTCCAAATTGCTTAATAATGGTAGGAAGCCAAAGATTTAAACCATAAATACTTAAAGTCACTGGTAGGTAATACAATGCCAATAAAAGTACGCGTTTGTCTTTTAAGGCATGCAGTGGATTGGCATGTCGGGTTTGGTCATATTCGGCTTCATCTTTAACAAGTTCATTTGTAAGCCATTGTTTTTGTTCAATACTCAACCATTTCACTTTATCAATATTATCTGGCAACCACAGGAATGTCGGTAAAGCCAATAAAACCGCGGGCAAGCCAACTGCAACAAACAACCATTGCCAGCCGTGCAAATTTGCAATGCCATCCATTCCAAGTAATAGACCCGCTAAAGGCCCTGCAATCATCATGGCAATCGGTTGTGAAAGCACAAACATTCCCATGATTTTTCCGCGATGCCGCACCGGATACCACTGTGTAATTAGGTATAAAACACCAGGGAAAAAACCTGCCTCAGCTACACCAAGTAAAAACCGTAACAGATAAAAACTTTTAGGGCCTTGAATGAGCGCCATGGCCATGGTGATGAGGCCCCATGTTAATAAAATGCGGGTAAACCATTTACGAGCACCAAATTTGTCTAAAAGCAAATTACTTGGAACTTCAAAAAGAAAATATCCAATAAAAAATAAGCCAGCTCCTAGACCATAGGCAGCATCACCAATTCCAACATCTGCACCCATATGCAAATGGGCAAATCCGACAGCGGCCCGATCAATGTATGCCACCAGATATAGTATGACTAATGCAGGTATCAGCTTAAACGTGACCGTCCGTATTACATCCTTTTCGAAATCCATGTTCGACTCCATTTCCTATTATTTACTTATAGAGCATCTTGCTCGTAAATTATCCTTTTAATTTAAAATATAGTAATACTATTTAAATTTCAAACCTTTTAAAAATAAAATTTATGGTGTATTTTTAAATTAATTAATTCTAATAGTAATACTATATAGGGAAATTTGTATGAATAACAAACAAGTTCTTCGCTCGGCTGCCTGGTTTGGTACAACGGATAAAAATGGCTTTATGTATCGCAGCTGGATGAAGAACCAAGGAATTCCAGATCATGAGTTTCAAGGCAAACCGATTATTGGAATTTGTAATACGTGGTCTGAACTCACCCCATGTAATGCGCATTTTCGAAAAATTGCCGAACACGTAAAAAAAGGGATTTTAGAAGCGGGCGGCTACCCTGTTGAGTTTCCTGTGTTTTCAAATGGTGAGTCGAATTTACGTCCCACCGCCATGTTTACACGCAACTTGGCTAGTATGGATGTTGAAGAAGCTATCCGTGGTAACCCTATTGACGGCGTGGTGTTACTAACAGGTTGTGACAAAACCACCCCTGCATTATTAATGGGAGCTGCAAGTTGTGATATTCCAGCCATTGTAGTGACTGGCGGTCCCATGTTGAATGGTAAGCACAAAGGCAAAGACATTGGTGCAGGTACTATCGTTTGGCAAATGCATGAAGAGTTAAAAGCAGGCAAAATTGATTTAAATGAATTTCTATCTGCTGAGTCTGGTATGTCGCGCTCGGCTGGTACATGTAACACCATGGGCACAGCTTCTACAATGGCCTGTATGGCTGAAGCCCTAGGCACTTCTTTACCACACAATGCAGCCATTCCAGCGGTAGATTCGCGCCGTTATGTGCTGGCTCATCTGTCTGGTATGCGTATTGTTGACATGGTTCATGAAGATTTACGCCTTTCTAAAATCTTAACCAAAGAAGCTTTCGAAAATGCCATTAAAGTCAATGCAGCTATTGGTGGTTCAACCAATGCAGTCATTCATTTAAAGGCAATTGCCGGACGTATTGGGGTTGATTTACAACTCGATGACTGGAACCGTGTCGGCCGTGGCATGCCAACCATTGTTGACTTACAGCCTTCGGGTCGTTTTTTAATGGAAGAGTTTTATTATAGCGGCGGTTTGCCAGCCGTGATTCGTCGTATGGGTGAAGCCAATCTTTTGCCACATCCACAGGCTTTAACCGTAAATGGTCAAGGCATTTGGGAAAATTGTCAGCAATCACCTATTTATAACGATGAAGTGATTCGGAAAATAGATAATCCAATTCGACAAGATGGCGGTATGTGTATTTTGCGCGGTAATTTAGCGCCTAAAGGTGCGGTACTTAAACCATCTGCTGCCACACCTGAACTGATGAAACACCGTGGTCGTGCAGTCGTATTTGAAAACTTTGATGATTATAAAACCCGTATTAATGACCCAGACCTTGATGTCGATGAAACTTGTATTCTAGTCATGAAAAATGCCGGCCCTAAAGGCTATCCGGGCATGGCCGAGGTTGGAAATATGGGCCTACCACCAAAAATTTTAGCCAAAGGCATTACCGATATGGTTCGTATTTCCGACGCACGTATGAGCGGAACAGCGTATGGCACGGTGGTTTTACATGTTGCCCCTGAAGCCATGGCTGGCGGACCTTTAGCTGTAGTTCAAAATGGTGACTTTATTGAACTCGATGCCTATGCAGGTAAACTTCACCTAGAAGTAAGTGATGAAGAACTTAAGCAACGTCTTGAAAATTTAGCACCATCAGCTCCACCAAGTTTTATTGGCGGTTACCGTAAGCTCTATGTAGAACATGTTTTACAAGCCGATGAGGGCTGTGATTTTGATTTCTTGATCGGTTGCCGTGGCTCAGAAGTTCCACGTCATTCTCATTAATATTTATTCTTGAAAAAGATGATCTTGTTAAAACACAAGGTCATCTATACCATAGGATATTCAACATGTCGTAATAGTGAAATATGAGTAAAGCTGACTATAAAAATCCTATTCCAAGCAAAAGCCAACATGCATTAATTGTTCAACAATTGGGATTAAAAATTGTTTCTGGAGAAATTTCAGAAAATGAAAAGCTCCCGAGTGAAGTTGATTTATGTGAGGAATATAAAGTCAGCCGCCCTGTCTTTCGCGAAGCAATCCGTGTTTTAAACGCTAAAGGCTTAACTTACTCAAGACCCAAAATTGGAACTGTGGTGAGACCGAAAGAAGAATGGCATTTACTCGATCCAGATGTATTGTTTTGGTTGATTCAAACCACGCCTGAACACGAATTTTTTAAAACACTTTCTACCGTACGACGCGTTTTGGAACCAGAGCTTGCTTATATTGCGGCAAGTACGGCAAACGAAGAAGATATTGAACGTATTAAACATGCCTATGAAGGGATGGAAAAAGCGACAACAGTTGAAGAATTTATAGAGCCAGATATTCAATTTCATTTGGCAATTGCCAAAGCAACTCATAATGACTTGCTGGCTTATATGTCAAAAATGTTGGTTTTACCTTTGCAGCAATCCATTCAAGTCACTAGTCTGCGCCCAAATTTACAAGGCCATTCACTACCTAGACATAAAGCGATTTTAACCGCAATTGAAAATAAAGATCCGCTCTCGGCTCGCCATGCTTCACTTGTTCAGCTTGATGACACCAAAATGGCTTACGATTTAATTAAAAAATAATCTTTATATATTCACTATTTAAAGCCTGATGCTCAAAATAAAGTCATCAGGCTTTTTTATTTATAAATTAGAATACCTTTTTAACTGAGACAGTAAATGTCGAATCAATCGGATTTGAAATTGGCGCATCATGTTCACCATTACTATACTTTTTATAGAAACCATCTTTGTCCCAAGCTTTGGCATACGCTAAACCAGTAGTCCAGCCATCCCCTAAATCCTTAATCAGCTCGATTTTCATATCTTGAAAGTTAGCTTCCGAGAAATTTTTAATTCTTTCATAGCCATAGTGAGCACCAAAAGTCCAAGACTCATTGATAGGCTGAGTAAAAGTTAGATCTAGATAAGTTGTTCCTCGTGAACGTTTACCTGCTGGGCCACCCATCGTATCTGAGTTATAGCCTGCATAATCTGGAGTGTAGGTAATGAAATATTTAAGAGTCAAAGGCCCATAACCAATTTGAGGCACAATTTCGCCATAGTTATAACTGGTACTCCCTGTTTCAGGTGTACTTTTAGCTCCTGGATAATAGTAATAAAAAACCGTCATTCCAGCTGAAAACTTATCAAAAGTTTTTATATAACCTGTGTAAAAATCCCACTCAACTGAAGCATCACGAAGATAGTTAGAGCTTACATTCGATGCCCAAGTCCCCACAAATAATCCATTCGGATTTGCATAATCTAGACCAATTTGTAAAGCAGGCTTGCCCCAAGTTTGTTGAAAACCACGTGAAATATATTGACTTGCGAAGGTTACATTAGCACTGTATGGAGAAATTTGTTCTTGTTCATTTAATTGTTCAGCATGTACAACACCAGTAGACATAATAAGAGAAGCTATCCCTAAAATTTTTCTCATCTAATAATCCTTTTAAATATTACCTATAGGTTTAAAGTTTTAAAATAACATGATAATTCAATTTAAAACTTATTAAAAAGTTATAAATTTAAATTTCTGGATACTTCTTCTTCGCTATAGATCTCTTCAATACAATCTAAGATTTTAGGAATATATGAACTTTGGTCCATATTGCGCATCGATAGAGAAATGGGACTATAGGCTTCTAAGTCTAAGATATTTAAATAAGTTAGATTCTTCATTCCAATATCACAGGCGCTTTCTGGAATAATACAAATACCCTCTCCAGATGCCACTAAGCCAAGAGCCATATGAATTTCGCGGACTTCAGTCAGTTTGGCGGGAACAAGACCTAATTTGGTAAATAAAGCTTGAATAGTGGTCGAAAAATTCGGCTTAGGTGTTGTGGGATAAGAAAAAATTGTCTCATTGATAATTTGAGATAAATAAATTCCTGATTCTTGGAGCTCACTTAAAGGATGTTTTTTATGAATCGCGAGTTTTAATTTTTCTTTTCGAAGTAGAAGTCGCTTAATGGCAGGATCGCTAATAGGTAATCGACCAAAACCTAAATCGATTTTGCCTAACTTTAAAGCTTCGACCTGATCTCGTGTACCACATTCAATAAGCTCGACATGAATGTCAGGATTTTTTTGTCTAAATAGATAAATGACCTGCGGTAATCGCCCGTAAAGAAGCGAACTCACATAGCCAACTTTAACAACATTCTCGACCAGCTTCATTTTTTTAGCCATAGAAGCTGCTTGAGCCGTATGCGTTAGAATTTGTACTGCATGTTGGTAAAAAAACAGCCCTGCTTCTGTCACTTTTAATGGACGCGACCCTTTCACAAACAAATCAATACCTAATTCTTCTTCTAGTTTTTTGATTTGACGCGTGAGCGGTGGCTGGGCAATAAAAAGTTTCTCAGCGGCTTTTGTCAGACTTTGTTCTTCAACAACGGTAACAAAATAACGTAGATGTCTTAATTCCATTAATATACCTTTTTAGTATCTTAAAATACCGTTCTATATCTATTTTAGGCTATTACATTCTTCTATGGTATGTAAACAAGTTTGAAATAGTTGAAACTTCATGTATAGAACCATAGAAACCATACTTGTGGATATTCCAACTATCCGTCCTCACCAGTTGTCTGTAACTACCATGCGTACTCAGACTTTGGTGCTCGTTAAAATTACGACCACGGATGGTATTGTAGGTTGGGGTGAAGCGACCACCATTGGTGGACTGAACTATGGTGAAGAAAGTCCTGAAAGTGTCAAAGCCAATATTGATACTTACTTTGCACCATTACTCGCATCAGTTAAAGATTTAAATGTTGCTCAAACACTAAAACTGATTCGTAAGAATATTAATGGTAACCGTTTCGCGAAATGTGCCATTCAGACTGCTCTACTTGATATTCAGGCAAAACGTTTAGGCGTGCCATTAAGTGAAGTTTTAGGTGGCCGTCTGCGCAATAGTTTACCTGTACTTTGGACGCTCGCGTCTGGTGACACAGAAAAAGATATTGCTGAAGCTCGAAAAATGATTGAGTTAAAACGTCATAACACGTTCAAACTCAAAATTGGTTCACGCCCTTTGCAACACGATGTTGATCATGTGATTGCAATTAAAAAAGCACTCGGTGCAGATATTAGTGTACGCGTTGACGTAAATCGTGCATGGTCAGAGCTGGAATGTATTCAAGGTATTCAACAGCTACAAGATGGCGGGATTGATTTAATTGAACAGCCTTGTGCTATTCAAAATACTGAAGCACTTGCTCGCCTCACCCATCGTTTTGATGTCGCAATCATGGCGGATGAAGCTTTAACTGGTCCTGACAGCGCATATCGTATTGCAAAAAGTCATGGTGCAGACGTATTTGCCGTGAAGATTGAACAATCTGGTGGTCTGATCGAAGCGTGTGAAGTTGCCAAGGTTGCAGGTTTGGCTGGAATTGATCTTTATGGCGGCACTATGCTTGAAGGCCCTGTAGGTAGCATGGCTTCTGCTCATGCGTTTGCAACCTTTGAAACATTAGCGTTTGGTACTGAATTATTTGGTCCGTTATTGCTTACCGAAGAAATTCTGAAAGAACCGCTACGTTACGAAAACTTTGAATTGCACTTGCCAACGGCTCCCGGCTTAGGCATTGAAATTGATGAAGATAAAGTCGAGAAGTTACGTCGTTGAGGCAATAGGATAAGGAGTTTCCCATGTTATTTCATGTACGTATGGATGTGCATATTCCACTTGATATGCCAGCCGACAAAGCAAATGAAATTAAGGCTGTTGAAAAAGCCTATTCGCAAGACTTACAGCGTCAAGGTAAATGGCGTCATATCTGGCGTATTACAGGCCAGTACTCAAACATCAGTATTTTTGATGTCGAGAGTAATGAAGAATTGCACAATATTTTACAGGGTTTACCTCTCTATCCCTACATGAACATCGAAGTGATGGCACTTAATCGTCACCCGTCTTCTGTTCGTGATGATGATTCGTAAACCAAAAGAATTTTTTAAATGTGATCTCTGAAGTCCATTTAAAAACCAAGCAGATTATTCAGAAGGTAACAAGGAATGTGGCGGCACTTATTCGCTAGCAAAACAAAATGCCCGCAGCGCTGCCACCCAAAACCGTATTGCATACTTAAGGAGTTTTAGTATGAACCGTCAACAAATTGATGCGCTTGTAAAACAAATGAATGTCGACACTGCAAAAGGCGAAGTTGATGCACGTGTTCAACAAATTGTAGTGCGCCTTCTTGGGGATTTATTTCAAGCCATTGAAGATTTAGATATTCAACCTTCAGAAGTATGGAAAGGTTTGGAATATTTCACAGATGCTGGTCAAGCAAACGAACTTGGTCTTTTGGCAGCTGGCTTAGGTTTAGAGCACTATCTTGATTTACGTGCAGATGAAGCTGATGCCAAAGCTGGTGTTACGGGTGGCACACCACGTACCATCGAAGGCCCACTTTATGTAGCAGGTGCGCCTGAATCTGTTGGTTTTGCACGTATGGATGATGGTACAGAATCTGGCAAAATCGACACCTTAATTATTGAAGGTACTGTGACCGATACTGATGGCAATATCATTGAAAATGCCAAAGTTGAAGTATGGCATGCCAACAGTTTGGGTAACTACTCATTCTTTGATAAGTCTCAATCTGACTTCAACTTACGCCGTACTATCTTGACTGATACTGATGGTCAGTATGTTGCATTAACCACTATGCCTGTAGGTTATGGTTGCCCGCCAGAAGGTACAACTCAGGCCCTTCTTAACAAATTAGGCCGTCATGGTAACCGTCCATCTCACGTTCATTACTTCGTTTCTGCACCGGGTTACCGCAAGCTTACAACTCAATTCAACATTGAGGGTGATGAGTACTTATGGGACGACTTTGCTTTCGCAACTCGTGACGGCTTAGTTGCAACAGCAGTTGATGTAACTGACCCAGCTGAAATTCAACGCCGTGGTTTAGATCACGCTTTCAAACACATCACATTTAACATCGAACTTGTTAAAGATGCTGCTGCCGCTCCTTCAACTGAAGTTGAACGTCGTCGCGCTAGCGCTTAATTGAAAGTGTATGTGAGTTAAAAGTTCGCTTTTGACTCACAAAATTTATTCCATTTATTACTACCATTAAGAATTTAAATAAATTTTTAGCGGTAGTAATAACATCACGTTACCTCATGCTCTAAGGTTTCTCACATGATTGACAAAAGTAAGTCCTCACTAAGCGAGGTTTTATCACAGATTAAAGATGGTGCAACCATTCTAATTGGTGGTTTCGGTACCGCAGGACAACCCGCTGAACTCATTGACGGTCTTATTGAACTCGGTGTTAAAGATTTAACCATTGTCAGCAACAATGCCGGTAATGGCGATTATGGTCTGGCGAAATTGCTAAAAGCCGGTTCGGTTAAAAAAGTGATCTGTTCTTTTCCGCGTCAGTCAGATTCT